>JBBSUU010000071.1:0-9634 GCA_038234115.1 Mycobacteriales bacterium | reverse complement strand
GGTCAGCGGGGCTGATCGGCTCCTACTTCTGCGGCACCTTAAGATGTACTGAGAGCTTGCGTCGTGACCTTCCCGGCAGGTGAGTTCACCGCCGAGTATTCGTTTTGTTTCATCGCGCCCCAGTGGTCGATGGATGGATCCAAAGGAGCTGCCTGGTGCATTCGGCATCGCGGACCGGCCATGACGGCAACGGTCCGACCGGTAACGGGGCCACGCCCGTCGTAGATTTGCGGCAGGGCGGCGACGCCGCGTCAGCCATTTCCGCTGATCCCATCGGCGAGGAAGTCATCACGCCGATAGTCGATGGTCGGGCCACCACCTTCGGCGCCCGAGTCGGTGCCTATGTCGCACTGACCAAGCCGAGAATCATTGAACTACTGCTGATCACGACGATCCCGGCAATGATCGCCGCGCAGCGGCAGGTCCCGTCGCTCTGGCTGGCTCTGGCGACACTGGTCGGCGGCACCTTGGCCGCCGGTAGCGCAAACGCGTTGAACATGGTCGTCGATGCTGATATCGACGCCAAGATGCGACGCACCCGCAGTCGCCCGTTGGCGCGGCATCTCGTCCCGACGCGGCACGCGCTGATCTTTGGCATCGTGCTCGGCATTGCCTCCTGCGTGTTCCTCTGGTTGACGACCAATTGGCAAGCGGCCGGACTCGCGGTTCTGGCCATCTTGTTCTACGTCTTCGTCTACTCGATGTGGCTCAAACGGCGCACCAGCCAGAACATCGTCTGGGGTGGGCTGGCCGGCTGTATGCCGGTGGTCATCGGATGGTCTGCCATCAACGGTGATATCGGCTGGCCTGCCTGGGTTTTCTTCGGCGTGATTTTCTTCTGGACACCCCCGCACACCTGGGCGCTCGCCATGCGTTACAAGGACGACTACGCCGCGGCAGGTGTCCCGATGTTGCCCGTGGTGGCCCCGCAGACCGAAGTTGTCCGGCAGATTGTGATCTACAGCTGGGCGATGGTGGTTTGTTCACTGTTCCTGGTCCCGGCCTCTTCGTGGATTTATCTTGCCGTCGCCGCTCCCGTTGGATTCTGGTTCCTGGTACTTGCCCACCGGCTGCACCGAAAGGTGCTGACCGGCGCCGAGGCCAAGCCGATGACGTTGTTCCACCTGTCCAATGTCTATCTGATGCTGGTCTCCATAGCCTGGGCAGTTGATTCTGCCGTGGGGCTCAAGGTACTCGGCTGGCCTTGGACGTGGGCCTGATGGCCTCGATCGAGGATCACAGATGAGCACCGCGCAATCACCCGATGAAACCGCCGGATCGGCACCGGTAAAAGCCAAGAGCGCCATCGGTGCCTGGTTGGACAAGGTGTTCACGAAGGTTCCGCGGATTCCCCTGGAACCCGATACCGAGAAGACCAAGATGCACGCCATCAAGCGGCTGGTCGCTCTGAAGGATGCTCACGGTGGTTCCGGTACCGCGATACTGGAGAACATGGGACGACGCGGGGTGCGCATCGTCCTGGTCGCCGCTGACGGCACTTACGGCGACGCCACGGTGCCGAACATGGAAGTAGCGGCGGCAGTGGCCGAGGCCGCTGCTGTGACCGTCGGGACCTGGGACCGCGAGACCTCGGGCCTGATCGCTCCAACATCGAAAGACCGCCAGCGGATGGCCGGCACCGGTCGTTAGTCGGTGGCCATTACCGCCAGGTGGTCCCGCATCACCGGCGTCGCCAGCACCCGGTCGTCGGCAGCGTAGCTCAGCACTCCGTATTCCGGAAAGTCGTCCAGTATCGAACGGTCGATGTGCCCGGCGGCAACGAAGGCCGTGGCGAGCACGTCAGCCCACACCAACTCGGGCCCTATCACCGAAACCTGGAGCAGGCCTGCCGCCGGGCGCCGGGAAATAACGTCGAAGATGTGGTTTCCGCGGTGCGCGGTGCCAGAGGTGGCCAACGCAAATTCAGTCCCGGACACAACTCCCAGCAGGCCACCGGGGTCGCGCGGATGCTCGATTCCCAATCTCCACAGCATGCCGGAGGGAGCCGACGCCATGAGGTCGCCGCCGGCGTTCAGATAGAAGTCCGCGCCCAGGGCGCTCAGGTGCGCGGCCGCGTTCGCCGCTGCCCAACCTTTCACCAATCCGCAAGGTTCCAAGTAGGTGCCGGGGTAATGGACATCGAAAACGCCCCGGGTACGCAACCTGGCCCGTTCGGCCAGGTCCAACATTGCGAGCATCTGGGGTGTGCTGGGCTGCTCGCCGGCATTGATCCGGCTGACCTCGCTGCTGGGCAGATACGGGCTGAAACGTTGGTCAGCAGCACGGAGGTCTTGCCACACCCGTTGGGCGGCCAGTTCCACGAGTTTGTTCATCGCCGGCCCCCGCTGCTCGTCGGCGCGCAGATGAATGGAAAATGGCAGTCCCATGATTTGCTGGGTAAACACGCGGTCGCTCATCACAATCCGGCAATATCGATCGCGGACTGTAGGGACCGCAGATACCCGACCGAGGTGTAGGTGGCGCCGCTGACACCGTCGATTTTTGCGCTCTGCGCCGATAGCACCTTCGAGTTCAGCAGCGGCAGGGCACGAGAGTTGATTTGCCGATCCTCACCATCATTATTCGGGTAGTGGATTGCCTGCACATCGGTGATAACACCGCCGGCAACGGTAATCTCGACCTGTACCGGGCCGTAGCTCGTGTTTACCGAGTCGCCGTCGATCACAGTTGCCGCCGCTGGGGCGGCCGGTGCCGCGGCAGCCGGGGCCGGTGCTGCGGCAGCCGGTGCCGGGGCAGCGGCAGCGCTGGTTGAACTCGGCACGGTGATAATAGGGGCCGAAGCCGTTGCCGAACCCGGGGTGATGGAATCGGCGGCGGCCGTGCCGGACACGACATGGGCATGTGCAGAGGTGGCGGAGCTGACCACCGTTGCATCCCCCAGGCTGGTCCGGTAGCTGAACAACAACACCAGCGCGCTCAGGGTGGAAAAGAAGAAGAAACTGATTCTCCGCATAGCGGGATCCTTTCAGGGACGAATCACAGGTGAATGCGCAGCCATTGCGGAGCTCAGAGCGCGAAATCCTCGGCATGGATGGACGAATTCGGCATCCCGGCAGCGCGCAGATCCCGGCGTACTTGTCGCATCCAGTCGGCCGGTCCACACAGGTAGGCGTCGTAGTTGGCAGCGTCCGACGGCAGCGGTGTGGGTACTCCCGCGGGTAGCCAGGTTCGGGCGCCCCGATGCCCGATCAGCGGGATCCACCGCAGCTGGCCGGTTCGACTCATGTCGGCAAATTCGGCTCGGTGCAGGAGCAGTCTGGGCCCGGAAACTCGTTGCAGCACAGTGATATTTGGGGAGTCAACCGTGGTGAGGAGTTCCTGTGCCAGGGCACGAAGTGGCGTGATTCCGACGCCGGCACCGATCAGCAGCACATCGCGGTGCCGGCGACGATCGGCCGTCATGGCGCCATAGGGGCCCTCGAACAGCACTCGGGTTCCGGGGCGAAGTTTGGTCATCCCCCTGGTCCCATCGCCCACCTGCGCGACGGTGATGCGTAGTCGATTCCCGGCCATCGGAGCCGACAGGCTGAAGGGGTGCGTGCGACTCCAGCCGACCCCGGCCAGGAACCGCCACTGGCAGAACTGACCGGCGCGCACCTTCAATCGGTCCAGATTTCGGCCCTGGATGATCACCGAGAAGACACCCGGTATTTCGGGTATGACCGCCACCACCCGCAGGTTGTAGCGCAGCGAACGCCAGATGGGGAGCAGCAGTCGGAATCCGACAATGGCACCGGCCGCGGCGCCCCAAAAGGACCACCAGAAGATAGTTGCGGCGGTCGAATTCAGGAAATCCCGTCCGGTCCACAATTGGTGGGGTAGTGCCAGGCCGACGCCGACATAGGCGTACAGATGAATCAGATGCCAGGACTCGTAACGCATTTTGCGACGTGCGGCACGCATGGAAGAGCTCACCACCGCGATCAAAGCGATGGTGGCCGCCCCGGCCAGCAGCATCCCGGCGTAGTTGATCAGGAAGTCCCAGATCTGGGCGAAGAAGTTGATCCCGGCCACCTGCGCATATCCGATGGTGATCGCGACGATGTGCACCAGCATCAAATTGAAAGAGGCGAACCCAAGCCACCGATGTTGCCGCGCCAGCCGGTCGGGGCCAAAAGCCGCTTCCACCCCTGGGATCCGGGCCATCAACAAAACCTGAAGTAGCAGAAGATCGGCGCTGATCAGTCCGCTCAGCCGGCCGAGCGAAGTGGCAATGCCGCCGGTCTCGGAAAGGATGGTAATTCCCCCGCCGCTCAGCCACAGCCCGATGACCCACGCGATGCTGAGCATCGCCAGACCACCGGCAAAATCTGCGATCCACTGCAGGAGTCGTCCCCTTGTCAGCCGGCGGTGGGGCGGACGCGGCGGTTCGTGAATCGGCGAGGCGATGCCTCGCCGCCTCACGGGAATGCTGACCATGGGGTGTCCTTAATGGCAAGTGGAGTACAGCGGAACAGCAACAGTGCTGATCCTGCTCAATGGTTCTCAGAACGTTCTCAGAACCGGCCGTGCGACGATCGTTCATATGACATCCCCATCGCCGTCGACGCCGGGCGGGCCCAGGCTGCTCCTGGTCGAGGACGATCGCCAGTTGGGCCCGATGCTGGTCGAATTGCTCAGCGATGACTACTCGGTTGATCTGGCACCGGACGGGCAGGTCGGTCTGCACTTCGGACTGACCCGTAGTTACCAGGTCATGGTGATTGATCGTGGCTTGCCGGCAATTGACGGCCTTTCGCTGATCTCCAAACTTCGAGCCCGGTCCGTCGCCACTCCGATTCTGGTGCTCACCGCACGGGGCACCCTGGCCGACAAGGTGGCGGGTCTGGATGCCGGGGCCGAGGACTATCTGGTGAAACCCTTTGAGGTGGAGGAACTTCTGGCCAGATTGAGGGCTCTGCGCCGACGCCACACCGACACCTCTGAGGTATTGTCCCTCGGCGTGCGCCGGCTCCAGGTCAAGACCAGAACGGTGGTGGGCGGCCACGGCAGTATCGAACTGTCCGGTCGCGAATCCGATCTGCTCGAGGTACTGGCTCGCCGACCGCTGCGGGTTTTTAGCCGACCCGAGCTTTTGGAGGCAGTCTTCGACGCCGAAGACTCGGCGGGCACCGTTGATACCTACGTGTATTACCTCCGTCGAAAACTGGGCCGTGAAACGATTCGCACCGTGCATGGTTTGGGCTATCGGATGGGAGAAACCTGATAACAATGGGTTCTTTTCAGAACTATTTTCACCGGCCATTCCCATCCGCTGATCAGAGCCCGGATGGGCTTCTGCTCCGAGCGGCAGCGCGCAAAGTTGGACTCCAGCTGGCCGCGACCGTTGCTGTCGTGGTTCTTATCGTTTCAGTTCTTGCCCTGACCTTGACTCGGCTCAATCGTGGCGATCGCCGGGACCCCCGCGGCTCGGTCCCGGACATACTTTTCGATGACGGATTGTTCTGGGCAGGTGCGATCGGCGTCCTGATCGCCGGTGCGGTGGGCTGGTTTGCGGCCGGCCGGGCGGTAAAACCCCTGGGCGAAGCCCTTCAACTGCAACGCAGATTCGTTGCCGATGCCGGCCACGAGTTGCGCACACCCTTGACGGTGCTGCACACCAGGGCACAGTTGCTCAGCAGAAAGATCGCATCCGATCATCCGGGTCGAGCGATCACCGATCAACTTCTGGCGGACTCCCGCGTGCTCGGCGAGGTGGTGGATGACCTGCTGACCAGCGCGCAGCTGGGTGTCGATCCGGCCAAGGCCGAACCGGTGGATCTCGCGGGTGTGGCGGCCGAGGTCACGACCTCGATGCAAATCGTTGCCGACCAGGTCGGCGTCACGCTGCACACCCAGGCTGAGTCAGTACTGGTTTCCGGATCCCGATCGGCCCTGCGACGCGCGATACTGGCCCTGGTGGACAACGGCATCGCCCACACGCCACCCGGGGGCAGCGTGTGGGTGGCCTGCGCAGGTCAGCGCGACCAGGCAGTCCTGACGGTGACCGACGATGGTGAGGGTCTTGACCCAGCGGATGCGCAACGTCTGATGGAGCGGTTTGCCCGCGGGAGCGCTATCGGTGGGGAGTCTGCCCGACCAGCGGGGACCGGGACTCGCCGGTTCGGCCTGGGCCTCGCGCTGGTGCGGCAGATCGTGGACGCCCACGGTGGGAGATTGACGGTCGAGGGTGAGAAGGGTGTCGGGGCCCGGGTTACCATCTACCTTCCCCAGCGTTCGCAGGTGCCCGTCACCAGTCGGTGAATCGAGGATGTGCTCGGGTTATGAGAACACTCTGAGAATCGATGTCCAGACTGGTTTGTGAATGCCATTCCGGGCAACTCAGAACATCGAGGAGCATCATGACCACCCCCGACCAGAACCTCCCCAACACCGAGCAGCCTCCCGGCGACCCCCACGAGCTGACTACAGCCAACGAGGAAGGCATTGCGATGGCGCCCTCGAGGGGGCAGCGGTTGCGCTCCGGCAGCCAGCGGGTGGCACGCAGTCGCTGGACTCAAATGGTTGCCGCGTTGCTTGTCGGCGTAGTCATAGGTGGCGGTGTGGTGGCCTTGGTCGGGCCGGACCATGATGGCGGCCGAGGAAGCAAAATGGTGCAGTCCGAGAACGGCGGCGGAGACCGAATCGGCCACCACGGCCGAAGTAAGCAGGATCCTGGAGATGGACATCGTCGAGGAGCCGGCCACGAAAATTTCGAGCGAAAAAAGAATGCTGGCAATGCGCCGGCACCGAGCCCAACCTCGGAAGCCCCTACAACCCCGGCCAATCCGGCAAATGGCTCGCCGAGCAGCGCCGCTGCCACCAGTGCCGGTTCGACAAACTAGCCGACGAGCTGCGGCTCGCGGGTGGCGAATGCCACCCGGGCGGCGGCAATGATCAACAGTGTGGCGCCCAGGACGTGAGCGACCACAAGCGCTTCAGGAACTCCGGTGGCGAATTGCACCAAGCCGACCAAACCTTGCGCCATCGTCACACCGACGAGTACCCATAGGCGTTTGCGAAGGTGAGCGGAGGCTTTCAGTGCCACTACCGCAACGCTCAGGGCAACGATGAGTCCGAGGTAGAGGAACATCAGGTCGGCGTGCACCTGGGCCAGTGCGCGCACCGACACATCCAGTCGCGGCGTATCGACATCACCGGCGTGCGGACCGGCAGCTGTGACCAGCGTGCCGGCAATGCACAGCGCGAGCAGCACACCGACGGTGCCCCACACCAGCGTCACCAATGGCTTCGGGACGGAAAGCTGCACCGGGCCGTCCGGTTCCCCCAGTCGACCATGGATCCAAACCGCAGCAAAAACCAGCAGCAGCGAGACCAGCATGTGCGGTGCCACCGTCCACCAGGCCAACCCGGTCAGCACCGTAAGGCCGCCCCAGACTGCTTGGAAGATCACTACGACCGGCAGGATCAGCGCCACCCGAATCAGCGACTTACGCCGCGGCCGTGCTCGCCAGATCAGCAGGAAGGTCCCGAGCGAAGCGATCAGGACGACGCCGGTGAGCGTGCGATTACCGAACTCGATCGCCTGGTGGAAAGCCGAATACTCTTCCCGGTCCTGCGGGATCAGGGAGCCAGGATGACACTCCGGCCAGGTTGGACAACCCAAGCCTGATCCGGTAACCCGGACAACTGCGCCGGTCACAGCGATCATCGCGTTCGTGATGATCGCCGCGAGGGCAAATCCGCGCTGCAGGCGCAGTGATGG
The DNA here is from genome assembly GCA_038234115.1 of Mycobacteriales bacterium. Classification (GTDB taxonomy): domain Bacteria; phylum Actinomycetota; class Actinomycetes; order Mycobacteriales; family Nakamurellaceae; genus Nakamurella. The sequence goes on along the minus strand of JBBSUU010000071.1, from coordinate 1,908 downwards.
TGGACGCGAGAACCGCCCGGGAGCAGCGGGGGCGGGTGGTGTCTTGTCTACAACTGTGGTCATGGCTCAACAAACTTCTCGCGCGAATAGGGCAGGTTGTTCTTTCCAGGATACGGACCACTGCGGGGGCGGCATCGATGACAGGTGCCGTGGCGCAGAGACGTCATTGCCAGCGGAACCAGGCAGCGGTGGCCGACCAGGCGATCACAGTCCAGGCAATGAGCACCCCTACCGAGACCAGGGAGGGCGGGTGGCCGAATTGAAGGACCTCCCGCAAACCGGTGGAGAGCGCGCCGGCGGGGGTTGCCTGACCGACCGCCGCCAGCCACCCGGGTGCAGCGGTCAGCGGAATGATCACCCCACCGATGCTGATCATTGCCAACCACAACAAGTTCGCCAACGCCAGCACTGCTTCGGCCCGAAGTGTTCCGCCGAGCAGAAGCCCGAGACCGGTGAAGGCCGCCGCACCCAGGATCACCATCAACAGGGTCCACAGCAGCCCGCCGGCCGGACTCCAGCCCATCAGCAGGGCCACCACCGACAGGAGAACCAGCTGTCCGATGATCACCACCGCAATCGCGGCCGATTTGCCGGTGAGCAGTAGCCAGCGTGGAACCCCCGATGCGGCAAGCCTTTTGGTAGCCCCGTAGCGGCGGTCGAAGGCCGTCGATATGGCCAGCGAGGTGAAGGCCGTTGACATCACCGCCAGCGTCCAAATGCCCGGGGTGACGGCAGCGATTCGGGGTTCAGCCAGCTCGATGGCGGTGAATAACGTCAACCCGATCAGGGCAGCAATCGGAATGACCAGGGCCAACAGCAGCTGTTCGCCATTGCGCAACAGCAACCGCAGCTCAAACCCGGTGTGTGCCAACAGCATCTGTCGCAATGAGGATCGAGCCGCGGAGGGGGTGAAAGTCCCCGCGGCGAAAGACGGTTCGCTCACGTTCGGATCTCCCGGCCGGTCAGTTCCAAATACACGTCATCCAGCGTCCGTCGGCCCACCTGGAGGTCGGTGACCAGAACACCGACCTGGGCACACCAGGCGGTCACCGTGGCCATTGCGGTGGGGGTCACCGAACCGGTCACCCGATAATGACCCGGCCTGTTTTCCTCCACCAGATAACCGTCCGGCAGCGCTTGACGTAATAAATGCAGTTCCAGGCCACCGATCGCGGTGAACTTCATGTGATCGCTGCCACCGGCCAGCAGCTCGGTCAGCGGCGCGTCAGCGACGGCGCGGCCATGATCGATGATCACCACGTGGTCGGCCAGTAGTTGCGCCTCGTCCATCAGGTGGGTCGTCAAGAGGATCGACACCCCGTCGTTGCGGGCTGCCCGCAGGAGATCCCACACCAGATGCCGGGCCTGCGGGTCCATCCCGGCGGTTGGTTCGTCCAGGAACAGCACTTCCGGCCGTCCGATCAGCGCCATCGCCAGACTCAGTCGTTGCACCTGCCCGCCGGACAATCGGCGGACCGGCGTGCGGGCCGCCTCTGCCAGCCCCAGGGTCTCCAGCAACCAACCGGCGTCGAGCGGACTAGCGCTGCACGAGGCGATGAGTTTGAGCATCTCACCGGCTTTGGCCGCCGCGTGGGCGCCGCCGGCCTGCAACATCACCCCAATTCGCGGGCGAAGCGCGGCAGCCTGTCGCCAAGGATCCAGGCCGAGAACACGCACTGTTCCGCTGTCGGGTTTGGCAAAACCTTCGCAGACCTCCACGGTGCTGGTCTTCCCCGCACCATTGGGGCCGAGCAGGGCCAAAAGAGTACCGGATTCAAGGCATAGGTCGAGATTGTCCACCGCCGTGAAAGAACCGAACCGACGGCTCAAACCGGAAATCTGCAGCGCCGGCATTGGCTGCACTGAATCGGTCCTGGGCCGAGCGGAGGTCACGATGATCCAGCTTAG
>JBBSUU010000070.1:0-9650 GCA_038234115.1 Mycobacteriales bacterium | reverse complement strand
GCTCGGCCGGGCCCGGAAGATCGCCACCAGCATGGCCACCGCGGTCAATGAACGCTCGCCGCCGGAGAGCAGCGAGAGTCGCTTTACCTTTTTACCCGGTGGGCGCGCGTGTACCTCGATTCCCGTGGTCAACATATCCGCGGGGTTGGTCAGCACCAGCTCACCCTCGCCGCCGGGAAAGAGGGTGGCGAAGACGGTGATGAACTCTCGCGCGACATCGTGATAGGCGCTGGAAAAGACCTCGAGAATCTTGGCATCGACATCGCCGACAACTGTCAACAGATCGCGGCGGGTGTCCTTCAGATCCTCCAACTGGGTGGACAGGAAAACGTGCCGCTCTTCCAATGCCGCAAATTCCTCCAACGCCAGCGGGTTCACCCTACCCAATAGGTTGAGATCCCGCTCCCCCCGTTTCACGTTGCGCTGTTGAGCTTCTCGATCAAAGGCCATCGGCTGCGGCGAAACCACCTGGTCGCCGCGGTCCTTGGCGACCTGGTACTCGGCCATCTCGGCGGCGCTGGGCGGCACCGGCATCTGCGGACCGAATTCGGCGATCAGATCCGGCACCGAAATACCGAATTCGGCACTGAGCTTGTCTTCCAACTGCTCGATGCGGATGTTCTGCTGTGCTCGCAGCACTTCGTCCCGATGGACAGCGCTGGTCAACTTCTCCCAGGCTGCGCTCAACTCGGTGACCTGTTTGCGGGTGCTGTTGGCCAGCATTTCTGCTTCAGATCTGGCTCGGATCGCCGAGTCCCGGTCCTGAGCCGCCACTGCCAATGATTCGGCCAACTTCTCCGATGCCTGCACCGCCAGGTCGGCCACTTTGGTCGCCACGGCCGCACCCGCCGCTCGACGGGTCCGAGCCGCCTCGGCGCGCGCCCTCGATTCGCGTTCGGCCCTGGCCGCTCGACGCAGTCCATCGGCGGCTCCCGCACTGGCCCTGGCCCGTTCCTCGGTGGTCCGCAGCGACAGCCGCCATTCCATTTCGCTGTGCCTTGCTTCGGTGACGGCGTCCTGCAACAGGTCTCGTTCGGCGGTATCGACGGCAGTCGGGGCGTCGGCGGACTCGGCGGCGGCGAGCCGAGATTCCAGACTTGCCAGGGTTTCCTCCTGGGTCCGGCGGGATTCCTCGGCGCTCTGTCGCTGGGCATCAAGCCGCGCTGCTTCGGCCGCCGCCGAACGCGCCGCTTCGGCCAATCGACCCAGTTGCTCGCCGACCGCTGACATCTGGGCATCAGATTCATTGAGTGCCGCGAGGGCGGCTCGAGCGTCGCGATCCCGGAGCTGGGCCTCGGCTCTGGCCCCGCTCAGCGATGCCTCCACGTTGCCAATTTTCGCTGTTACCTCGGCCAGCGATGCCTCGGCCGAGTCCGCGGCGGCCTGCAATTCGATCACCGATTGTTTGCCGGCGCTGCCGCCGACGGCCCAGTCCGATCCCAGGAGGTCACCGCCGCGGGTGACCGCGCGGATCCCGACCAGGGTGCGTACCAGATCTGCTGCCGCCTCGAGATCCTCGACGACGGCAACCCGATCCAGCGCTTTGGTCAGCGCCGGCTTCAGGGTGTCCGGCGCCGCGACCAGATCGATGGCCCAGGACACTCCGCTCGGTAGCGCCGGCCAGGATTGACGTGTCACCGTCTCCGGAGCGCCGCCGACCAGCAGACCCGCCCGGCCGCCATCGGTCTCGCGCAACAGCGCCAATGCCGCAGCCGCGTCCGCGACCCCGCCGACTGCGGCCGCATCTGAAATCGCGCCCAACGCTGTCGCCAATGCAGCTTCGGCACCGGCCGTCACCGTGATAACGGCAGCCACCGATCCCAGTAGCCCGGGAAGTTTCGCACCGGCGGCGAGCAGCGACCCGACGCCGTCACGTCGATCCAGCCCGAGAGCAAGTGCCTCCACCCGGGCGCGCAGTGTGGTTTGCATCCCACGGGCTTCCCGGCCGGCCTCGGTGAGTTCGGCAACGCGCGCGGCAGCGACCTCGGCGGCGGCCTCGGCTTCCAGATGGGTTTCGTCCAGTCCTACCTCGAATTCGCCGAGTGCGCCGACCGAGTCATGCAGGGTTTCAAATTCTGCTTTCGCCTCCGAAGCGCGAGTGTGTGCTCCTTCGAGAGCCGTTGACAACCGGTTGATCTCGTCGGAGATGGCAGCCAGCCTCGAACGGGCCGCGTTGGCCAGTCCGGCAAGTTTGACCAGCCCCTCCCGGCGATCTGCGATGGCTGCGGTCGCCGCGATGAGTTCGCGCTCGGCGGCCTTGAGGGCGGTCTCGGTTTCGGTGCGCTGATCGACGGCGCCGGCCAAGTCCCCGCGCGCCAACTCCACCGCCTCGTCCTTTTCTGCCTGCTCCTCTTCCGCGGCTTCCGCAGCCGCTTCCAGCTCCTGCGGGTCACGTCCGGGGCGGGCGGTCTCGGTCGAGAGCGAGCCGAGCGAGCGAGCCCGTTCCTGTGCGAGATTAACTGTGCTGCGGAGTCTTTCGGCCAGCGCAGACAGTGCGAACCAGGTTTCCTGGGCCTCCTGCAGCGCTGGGCTGGATGCGGCCAGCAGCTGTTGCGCTGCATTTTCCGCAGCAGTGGCTGACGCCAGCTCCGATTGCACCTTGGCCTGGTGCTCTTTGGCCGCCAGCTCGTCAGCCGAATCCTTCTCGATCTGATTCTGCAGTGTCACCACATCATCGGCCAGCAGCCGCAACCTGGCATCGCGCAACTCCGATTGCACGGTGACCGCTCGACGGGCCACCTCGGCCTGCCGGCCGAGCGGTTTGAGCTGCCGACGAAGCTCTGAAGTGAGGTCGTTGAGTCTGGTCAGGTTGGCCTGCATGGCGTCGAGTTTGCGCAAGGCCTTTTCTTTGCGCTTTCGGTGCTTGAGAACGCCGGCGGCTTCCTCGATGAACGCCCGACGATCTTCCGGACGTGCGGAAAGTACGGCGTCCAATTGGCCCTGTCCGACGATCACATGCATCTCGCGCCCGATGCCGGAATCGGACAGCAACTCCTGAATATCGAGCAGCCGGCAACTCCGGCCATTTATCTCATACTCACTCGCGCCGTCGCGGAACATCCGACGGGTGATCGCGACCTCGGCAAAATCGATGGGCAGCGCGCTGTCGGCGTTGTTGATGGTCAGTGTCACCTCGGCCCGACCGAGCGGTGGTCGATCGGCGGTACCGGCGAAAATGACGTCTTCCATCTTGCCGCCGCGCAGCGCCTTGGCACCCTGCTCACCCAGGACCCAGGCGATCGCATCCACCACGTTGGATTTACCTGACCCGTTGGGGCCGACCACAGCGGTGATGCCGGGCTCGAAGTTCAACGTGGTGGACGAAGCGAAGGATTTGAAGCCCTTCAGGGTCAGACTCTTCAAATACACAGCTGAGCCGACCCACCTTTTCGTCATCATCGCGGTCGGGCGGAGTCCCGACGCCCTAGAGATTACCTCCAATCCCCGTTCCATTCGGGGACGTCCAACCCAGCTACTGTGACCAGAGTGACCAGCGCCCAGGAACCGATTCGATCCGCTGACCGCGCAGAATCTTCCAAACTCCCCAAACGACCCAAGTCAGCCACATCGAGCCGATCAGCAGCTCAGAAGCCCAAGCAGGCACCGGCCAAACCCAGCAATCGCACCCGACGGCCGGGCAGTACCGAATCCTTCCGGGCCAGGGCCCGCCGGGTCGTTCGTGATGTACTCCCCCCGGATAACCTGGCGCCGGCGGTGCAGGACAGCGGTCTGAGCCTGCAAACGGAGAAGGCGGTTCTCGACCTGGCGTTGCGGGTCGGTGAGTCGATGGTGTCCACCGGGGCGTCAGTGGCCTCGGTAACCGCCGCCATGCTGCGACTGGCCCACAGCTACGGGGTTCACAGTCTCTATGTCGATGCGACTTTCGTCTCCCTCACCGTCACCGTGGAGGGCCCGGAAGTACCGATGACGCGGGTCCGGGTAGTGACGCTCCGGGCTGCCGATTACAGTCGCCTGGCTGCGCTGGCCGAACTGGTCGATGATGCGGTCTCCGGGACCCTGCTGCTTCCGGACGCGCTGGAACGGCTCGATGAGATCCTTCGGCGCCGTCATCCCTATCGTCGCGCAGTGGTGACCATCGCCCTCGGCGCGATGGCGGCGGGCGTGGCGATTCTGCTCGGCGGCGGGTTGCGGGCCGCTGCGGTTGCCTTCGGGACCACGGTCATCATTGATCGCACGCTTCGGGTCGTCAGTCGGCGCGGTCTGCCCTCGCTGTTCCAGCAGGCGCTCGGCGCCGGTATCGCAACCTCGGTGGCGCTACTGCTGTTGTGGGCCCAGTCGGAATTCGGCTGGAATCAGGTGGGATTGCCGGCATCCGTCGTGGTCGCCTCCGGCATTGTGGTGTTGCTGGCCGGACTGAGTACGGTCGGCGCGGCCGAGGACGCCATTGCCGGCTTTCCGCTCACGGCGGCGGCGCGGACCTTCGAGGTGATTCTCAATACGGTCGGCATCGTGATCGGGGTCGGTATCGTGCTCGATGTCGGGAACCGGATCGGGGTACCGCTGACCCTGGTCGTGGATGAGGCACAAGCTGCTCCGTGGTATCTGCAGATGATCGCCGGCGCCATCATTTCCGGCGGCTGGGCGGTGGCCTCCTACGCACTCTTTCGGACCGTCATTGTCGCCTTCGTGGTCGGCGCGGTGGCCGCCGGCGGCCTCGTATTCACCGGCTACAGCGGCTTCGGCCCGGTGACGTCATCATTCCTGGCGGCACTTTTTGTCGGGTTTGGTGCCTACGCCGTCAGCGATCGACTTCGAGTGCTGCCGGTGGTGATCACGATCTGCGGGATCACGCCGTTGTTGCCGGGGTTGGCGATCTATCGCGCCATGTTCACCACGGTGGATTCCAACAACTTCATCGAGGGCGCCACCCTGATGTTGAGCGCGGTTGGCATCGGCCTGGCGCTGGCCGCCGGGGTCACCCTCGGTCAGTACCTTGCGGTGCCGTTCGGGCGCAAACTCGACCGCTGGCAGCTGCGCATCCAGAGTCGAGCTCGCGGCAACCGGCACGACTGACGACACAGTTGCAGCGCTCTCAACGCTCCACAAACCCGCTGATCTCACCCCTGGGAGTGTCGATTCGCTCGACCACTGCCGAGACACTGCCAGGAGTCTGCCCGCCGCGCAAAAATTCGAGCAGTCGAGCACAGGCCGCAGGTTCTCCCTGGGCAATGACCTCTACCCGACCGTCGGCCAGATTACCGGCCGAACCCACCAGTCCCAGTTCCAGTGCTCGCGCTCGGGTCCACCAGCGGAAGCCGACACCCTGTACCTGACCATGCACCCAGATGGTCATTCGGATCGGCCCGGATTCCTTCGCTACCACGCTCGGTAGACCCGCAGCTTTTTCTGGTGGATGTCGATGATGGCCTGGTCTCGCGGCGGATCGACCTCACCATCGTGCGCAATCAACAGGGACTCGCCGGCCATGTCCAACTTCAGACTCGTGGTGTGCATGCTGCCGTAGACCCCGGAACGCTCGACCTGCCCAAGCAACGACGCGACCACCGCGCGGGTTCGCGAGTACTTCTTGTTGGCGTAGAGGAATTGCACGTCGATCATCCCATCGGACATCTGATCCCTGGTCGAGGAGACCAGGCCACGCGGTGTGTAGTGCCCGTTACCGACGAAAATCGTCCAGACATTCATCGGCTCACCGTTGACGATCAGTTCGATCGGGGTGGCCTTGCGCAGCACCCTCAGCAGCGCAATCATTGCCGCCGGCCACTTGCCGAAGCGATGCGCAAGTCGATCCCGCAGGCGGACCATCTCCGGGTACATGCCGATCGAAGCGGTGTTCAGGAAGGGCACCCCGTCCACCTCTGCAACATCCACCGACCCCGCCGAGCCGGCCTGGACCACGACGGCGGTGTCGGCAAAGTTGTTCAGCCCCAGAGCTTTGGCGAAGTGGTTCAGAGTGCCGGCAGCGAAGACAGCAAGGGGTAGATCGTGTTCCAGAGCGATCCCGGCAACGGTGGCCACTGTTCCGTCGCCGCCCGCCACCCCCAGTGCCTTGATGCCGTGAGCGGCCCCGGTCAGTTCGGCGAGCACCTCATGACCGTCCGCCGGGTCCCACTCAACTATCCGGACCCGCGGCAACAGTTTCTTGATCTCGTCGGCAGCGTCTGCGGCCGAACCGGACCGATGATTCACCACCACGGTCAGCCCCGCCCCCTCCGAGAGCGAAGGAGCTTGCGCTCGGTCGGAACTGGCGGGGCCGTGCTCACGGACCTGCCAGATCTTCTTGACCACGTAGGCGACACCGACACCGATGGTAAACCCGGAGATGACATCGCTCTTGTAGTGCACGCCCACATGTGCCCGGGAATAAGCCACCGCTGCGGCCAGCGGCAGCAGTACCGGCGCTGCGGCCGGGAACTCCAAGGAGGCGCCAACGGCAAAGGCGCCGGCGGAGGCCGAGTGACCGCTGGGAAAGCTTGAGGTCCAGGGTTTTTCACCAATTCGACGAGCCAGCTTCGTTCGTTCCAGATCGGGACGCCGTCGACCCACAAGTGGTTTGATCAGAGTGTTACTGACGAAGCTGGCGCCGCCCAGACTGGCGATACCGCGGACGGCGGCCCGTCGTGCCGGTCCACCGGCCAGGGCGCCGAAACCGGCGATGCTGAGCCACAGGACGCCGTGGTTGGCCGATTTGGTCAACACTTTGAACGCGATGTCCACCGCCCGCGGAGCCTCGGAGACCTCGAGAACTTTGTCCGCATCCGGCGCCTCGTCCCGCGGGTCCTCGAACGGACGGTCTGATTGCTCGGTGTTCAGAATCCTGGAAATCGGACCCTGTTTGGGCTCGAACATGTCCTTCAAACTATTCGCCACGCGGATTCGGCCTTTCTCGAAAACCCTGTGTCGCCGGCTGGCGTTATGGACGTTTTCTACCCGTCGGCTTTACGGGTGAAACAGTTACCCATGAGCATTACGTGGCCTCGGTTGGCATTTCGGGCACAAAAAAGAGGACCGGTTCATGAAGGACTCCCGCTTGATGGCGGTGCCACAACGTGGGCACGGCCGGCCCTCCTGGCCGTAAGCATTCAGCGACCGGTCGAAGTAGCCGGACTCTCCATTCACGCTGACGTAAAGGGCATCGAAGGACGTCCCACCCGCCCGGAGCGCTTCGCGCATCACGGTCGTCGCCTGTGTGAGAACGTTGACAGCCTGAGCCTTTTGAATCGTCGCGGTCGGGCGGGCGTAGTGTAATTGGGCCCGCCACAAAGCTTCATCGGCATAGATATTGCCGATTCCGGAGACCACCGTCTGGTCCAGCAGAGCCCGCTTCAGACCGGTTCTGCGAGCGCGCATTCGGGTCACCGCAGCATTGAGGTCGAAGTCCGTTTCCAACGGGTCCGGCGCGATGTGGGCAATCTCCGGCGGCAACGAAGCGCCACCGTGGGAATAGGCCAGGCCACCGAACGTACGTTGATCGACAAAATGTACTTCGGGACCACCATCGGCAAACCCGAAGCGAACTCGCAGGTGCGGCGAATCCACCGCCGGTGCGATCCGGAATTGACCGCTCATCCCCAGGTGGGCGATGACCGCGTCACCATCGTCGAGACCTAACCACAAGTACTTGCCGCGGCGGCGGGCGGCGATAACAGTGCGACCAGTCAGCAGCGCGATGAAGTTGGCCGGCCCGGGGAGGTGCCGCCGGATGGCGCGCAAATTCAGGATTTCTATCGAGCTGAAGGTCCGCCCGACCAGATGATCTTCCAGCCCGGCTCGAACAACCTCTACCTCGGGAAGCTCAGGCACCGGCTTCGACGGGTGCTTCGGTTGTGGTTCGCCGATCGCTGGACCCGTCGTCGGCGGGGCACGGGTCTGAGTCTGAATTTGGATCCGGGACTGGATTTGAGTCTGGATCCGAGTCCGGATCCGAGTCGGTGCCCGAGACATCCTCTACGACAACCGGGGTCAGTGCGTTGTAGGCCAGCGAAGCGGCCTTCTGCTCGGCTTCCTTCTTGGTTTTCCCGGTTCCGCTGCCCCGATCGTCACCGGCGACGATGACCGTGGCGGTGAACTGCTTGGCGTGATCAGGGCCCTCTTCTTCGATCCGGTAGGCCGGAACACCCAGGTCCAGCGACGCGGTCCGCTCCTGCAGCGAGGTCTTCCAATCCAACCCGGCGCCGACCAGCGGGGCCGCGGCGATCAGATCGCCGAAAAGCCGATGGATCAGGCTGCGCGCTGTTTCCAGTCCGTGCTGCGAATACACCGCTCCCAGCAGCGCCTCGACGGCATCGGCCAACAAAGATTCCTTGTTCCTGCCGTCTGTGAGTTCTTCCCCGCGACCGAGCCGCAGGTATTCCCCGAGACCGATCTCCCGCGCAACGCCGGCCAGGGCATGCATGTTGACGATGCTGGCGCGAAGCTTGGCCAGCTGTCCCTCGGAAAAGGTGGGGTGTGAGAAATACAGCACGTCCGTGACAACCAGACCGAGGACCGAATCCCCGAGGAATTCCAGTCGCTCGTTGGTCGGCAACCCGCCATTCTCATAGGCGTATGACCTGTGAGTCAGTGCAAGCGCCACCAGCTCGGCATCGAGATCGACGCCGAGCTTGGTGATCAGCACAGTCGAGTCAGCATTGAAAGGGCTCGACTTCGCCATGGAGTATTAGACCCCGATGACCTGGCGACCGTCGTACTGCCCACATTCGGGGCAGGCAACGTGCGGCGGCTTCAGCTGACCGCAGGCGCGGTTGGAGCAGGTAGCCAGGGTGGGGACAGTCGTCTTCCATTGCGAGCGGCGAGCCCGGGTGTTGGCACGGGACAATCTGCGCTTCGGGACAGCCACGGTTAGTTCTCCTCTAGATTCTTGGTGCTGTTAGATACTTCGCCGGCACCGAACTGACTCCGCAATGCGGCCCAGCGAGGGTCCAGTATTTCATGGTTGTGATCGGGTTCAAGATCATCCAACCGTTCACCGCAGACCGAACACAGGCCTGGGCAGTCTGGGCGGCACAGCGGAGCCAACGGCATCTGCACCACAATTTCGTCCCGAACCAGTGGTTCGAGATCGATCAATTCGTCCACGAGAAGTGGAATTTCTTCCTCTTCCGTGGTTTGCGCCGTCAAGGAATTCGGATAAGCGAACAACTCTCGAAGATCCGCACCGACCGGCATCTCGATCTCGGCCAGGCAACGGGCACATTCACCTTTGGCATGGGTAATCACGGTGCCGGAAACCAACACCCCTTCAACCACCGATTCCAACCGGAGATTGAGTTTCACCTCGGCGCCGGCCGGTACTGCCAGCACCGGAATACCCATGGGATCCGGCGATGTCAGGACTGTCTGGATCAGTTTCATGGTGCCGGCGCGACGCCCCATGGTCCGGGTGTCTACAACCCAGGGTGAGGCGGAATCGGGGCGCGTGGCGGTCATGTCTTCAATCGGATCTGGTATCAAGTAGTGCGTTGTCTGGACCGTTGTCATTTGGGCACACCCAACGGGCGCGCAAATTGCAACTTTCCCAGAGTAGTCGACGATGGGCTCAGCGCCCAATCGCCGCCGGGTCAGTCGCGGTAATCTGCGACGGCGCCCGAACGCAGCGAGGTTCGCCCCCGACCGACGGTGCGCAACGTCTTGGTCAGCGTGTCTTCGAGGCCGGCCAATTTGCCGTC
>JBBSUU010000069.1:0-9701 GCA_038234115.1 Mycobacteriales bacterium | reverse complement strand
GGACCCACCGAACAACACCAGGAAACCACGACGGGCGACGCAGGCAAGCGAACGGTCGAAGGTGTCCTTGCCCACCCCGTCGTAGACCACCTGAACGCCGGCTCCCCCGGTCAATTCTCGTACCGACTGGTCAAAGTTGTCGTACCGCAGGACGTGATCGGCGCCGGCGCCGCGCGAGAGGCCTGCCTTCTCCTCGTTGGACACAGTGGTGATCACGGTGGCCCCAAGTGTCTTGGCGATCTGGGTCAAGATCAATCCAACACCACCGGCACCGGCATGGATGAGGACCGTGTCAGCCGATTTGATCGGGTAGGAGCTGGTGGCCAGATAGTGCGCGGTGAGGCCCTGCAGCGGGAAGGCAGCAGCCTGCTCGTCGCTCACGCCCGCTGGCACTGCGATCAACCTGTCGGCCGATGCAATCACCTGCTGCGCATACGATCCAGGGGCCGATTCCCAGGCCACCCGATCACCGACGGCAAAGCCGGTGACGTCATCGGCCACGGCGGCCACCCGGCCGGCGCCCTCCGAACCAGGTACGTAGGGCAGCTCTCGTTGGTAGACCCCGGAGCGTTGGTAGATATCGATGAAGTTCACGCCGGCGGCGGCAATGTCCACCAGCACCTGCCCGGCCTGCAGCTGCGCCAGCTCAAGGTCGGTCGGTACCAATACTTCCGGTCCGCCGGTGGCCGAAATCTGAATCACGTGGGTCATGGTTATTCTCCTCGTCCGCGGATCGCGCGCCGTAGTTTTTGAAGCCTCTCGGCCACCGGACGCTCGGCGCCGCGACTTGTTGGTTCGTAGTAGTTGCGGCCCACCAGATCATCCGGCGGGTACTGCTGCTCGGCGATGCCATCAGGCAACGCGTGCGGGTAGATGTAGGTTTTGGCGTTGCCCAGTTTCTTGGCGCCGGGATAGTGGCCATCGCGGAGGTGCGGTGGCACCGAACCAGTTTTACCCGCTCTGACATCGGCCATCGCAGCGTCGATGGCCGCAATGACAGCACCCGATTTGGCGGTGGTGGCCAAGTGAATGGTGGCCTGGGCCAACGCTATTCGCGCTTCCGGCAATCCCACCAGTTGCACTACCTGCGCGGCCGCCACCGCTGTCTGCAGTGCGGTGGGATCAGCCATACCGATGTCTTCAGAGGCGTGGATCATCAATCTCCGGGCGATAAATCTGGGATCCTCCCCCGCTTCGATCATCCTCGCCAGATAGTGCAGTGCGGCATCAACATCGGATCCTCGGATGGATTTGATGAAGGCACTGGTGACGTCGTAGTGCTGATCGCCGGACTTGTCGTACCGCACCGCAGCCCGGTTGACCGCTCGCTCGACGGTTTCCAGATCGATGACGGCCGGAATCGCACCTTCCTGCGCAGCATCGAGGACCGAGTCGGCGGCGGCTTCCAATGCGGTCAGGGATCGTCTGGCGTCACCGCCGGCCAGCGCCACCAAGTGGGCCAGCGCGTCTTCGGTAAGGCTGGCGTTCCCGGCCAAACCCCGCTCATCAGCGACGGCCCGTTGTAGCAACGAAACGATGTCCGCGTCTCCCAGCGGCTGTAATTGCAGGATCAGCGACCTGGAAAGGAGCGGGGAGACCACCGAGAAAAACGGATTCTCGGTGGTCGCGGCGATCAGGATGACAGTCCGGTCCTCCACCGCGCCGAGCAGCGAATCCTGCTGAGTTTTTGAGAAGCGATGCACTTCATCGATGAACAGCACCGTCTGTTCCCCGGTGGTGCGCAGTGATCGGCGGGCCTCATCGATGACGGCGCGAACTTCCTTCACGCCGGCGGAGACGGCCGAAAGCTGAGAGAACCGGCGCCCGGTGGCGCCTGCTACCAAAGTCGCGAGCGTGGTCTTCCCGGTTCCGGGTGGCCCGTAGAGGAGCATCGAAGATGGCGCCCCGCCTTGGACCAGACGACGTAAGGGGGCGCCGGGTCCGAGCAGATGTTGCTGACCGAGCACCTCGTCCAGGGTTTGCGGGCGCATCCGCACCGCCAACGGTGCTTTCGGGTTGAACTCCGTGGCAGCGAAGGCTGGCGCCGGCTCGGCGACTGTCTGCGCCGGTATCCCATCGTCGAACAAACCCGGACTCGTGCGATTCACCCCCCGGACGCTACCCGGCATCAGGAACGGTCCACATCCGCCATCGCGGCACCGAATTTTAGTTAGCAGTGCTAAATTGATTTGGTGAACTCCTCAGGACCCGGTCCGGCGGGTGCGGAATCATCGCAGACCCAGCACCGCAGCGACCCCAAGCCCAGTCTGCTCAGACAACCTCGATCGGTGTGGGCGGTCGCATTTGCCTGTGTCATCGCATTCATGGGGATCGGTTTGGTCGACCCGATTCTGCCGACACTGCGGGAAGACCTGGGCGCCACCCCGTCCCAGATTTCTTTGCTCTTCACCTCCTACCTGCTCATCATGGGCATCGCAATGTTGATCAGTGGCTGGGTCTCAAGTCGAATCGGCCCCAAAACCACGCTGCTGAGCGGTCTGGCGCTGGTGGTGGTTTTCGCCGCTCTTGCGGGGTCATCGAGCACCGTCGGCGAGATCGTCGGGTTCCGCGCGGGCTGGGGCCTGGGCAATGCACTCTTCGTCGGCACCGCTCTGGCGGTGATAGTTGGCGCCGCCAGCGGAGGGGTTGGCGGCGCCATCATTCTTTACGAGTCTGCGCTCGGGTTGGGTATCGCCGCCGGCCCTTTGATTGGCGGACTCCTCGGTGAAATCAGTTGGCGTGGACCGTTCTTCGGAGTTGCGGTGCTGATGTCACTTGCCTTCGTCGCGACGGCGGCCCTGCTGGGCAAGGTGGAGAAACCGGCCAGGCGGTATGGCCTCATGGAACCGTTGCGAGCGCTCAAACACCGAGGCCTGTTCATCGTCGCGATGATGGCGCTTTTCTACAATGTTGGGTTTTTCACCCTGCTGGCCTATGCGCCCTATCCGATGAAGATGTCGGCCCTGGGACTCGGGTGGGTCTTCTTCGGTTGGGGATTGTTGGTGGCTTGTTCGTCAGTGGTGGTGGCGCCGGTTGCGCAACGACTGCTGGGCACGCACCGAGCGCTGGTAGCCATTGTGGCCGCATTGACCGTGATTTTGGCGGTGATGGCCATCGGCATCAACTCGCCGACCGTCCTGGTTGTCTGTGTCGTGGTGTCCGGTTTCTTCAGCGGAACCGCCAATACCCTGGTCACCCAATCGGTCATGGTCATCTCGCCGGTGGACCGGCCGGTGGCCGCCGCCGGCTACAGTTTCGTTCGTTTTATGGGCGGCGCAATTGCGCCCTTCATCGCCACCAAGTTGGCCGAGTATATTGCGCCGCAAGCAGCTTTCTGGTTCGGTTCGGCAGGGTTTGCAGTGGCCGCCGGCATCGGCATCCTCTTTGCCGACGACTTGAAAGCGGTCGACAACCAGACTGTTGCACGGGGAGCTGCGCCCACCGCGGTGTTGTCGGCCCCGGTTTCGCTGGATCAAAAACTTCACTCACACCAGTGAGACCGCTACCCCTGACCGTTCAACCTCAGCAACGAATTCCGGATCTGCATCGACATCGGTAATTAGCTCATCGACCGCCCCCAGACCACAGATTCGAGCAAAGGCAGCCTTTCCAAGTTTGGAAGAATCGACGACGACCACCACTCGACGTGCTCGGCTGACCAACAGACCGTTGATCTCGGCTTCGCCTTCATGACTGGCGGTAATCCCGTCGGCCAGATCGACTCCCTCCGCCCCGATGAAAGCGATATCCAAGCGAAGCCGGATCAGTGACCGACGGGCCAGCGGGCCGGTCAACTCATAGGACTGGGTCCTGGCAACTCCACCGGTCATCACCAGTTTGATCTGCGGACGCACCGTAAGTTCGTTAGCGATGTTCACCGCGTTGGTCACCACTGTCACCCTGGATCGACCCACCTGATCGGCGAGATCCGGATGCGCTGCAATGGCTCTGGCCACCTCGATCGAAGTGGTGCCACCATTCATCCCGACGATCCGCCGACGCATCACCCGGGCGGCCGCGGCCTGCGCAATCCGATATTTGGCGTCCGTATTGCCGGTTGCCTTATAGCGCAGCGGAAGGTCGTAACCGGAAACCGACAGAGCTCAACCCCTGCTGCGGTGGATCAGTTGCTGTTTGGCCAGGTGGTCCAGGTCCCGGCGAATAGTGGCACCAGAAACGCCCAAGGCCCCCTGGGCTTGAGCCACGGACAGTCGCCCATGTTCGGAAAGCAGGGCCAACAACGAATTCAGCCGCTGTGATTGATTCATCGCAACATCAACATATTGGGGTCGACCGGGTCGGTCCCGACAATCTGCATCCCAGGGCGTTGCGCGCAGTGGGATGGACTCGGAACCGGCCGAGGTCTATCCGATTCTCGCGGCGGGCGAAACACAACCGGCCCGGGCAGATCGAATCGCTCCATCGAGATCATCGCCCTAACCTACCCAGGCGCAGCGATCACGGCCGGCAGCGGAACGAGTTTTACTTCGCCAGAGCACCAGGGCGCCCATATCGGGCGCCCTGGTGTCCTCACGGTCGAAGTTGGAACAGCCCGGCGGCATTGTCGTGCGGGACCGCCGTCCAGATCGGAGTTCAGCCGTGGTCAGCCGATCTTGACGTTGATCTGCTTGATCTGGGTAAACGACTCGAGCGCGCCCTCCAGGGAGAACTCACGGCCGATACCACTACTCTTGTAGCCACCGTAAGACTGCCCGATGTTCTGGCCGCCACCCTGATTGACCTGCACCCAGCCGGATTCGATCTTGTGAGCGGTGTCCAGTGCATCGTCGAGTTGCTTGGCCCAGACAAATGCCGCCAACCCATAATGCGAGTCATTGGCCATCGCAATGACCTGATCGCGGGTCTTCCACGGAATGGCAACCAACACCGGTCCGAAGATTTCTTCCTGCGCGATCCGCCAGGAATTGTCGACGTTGGCGAAGATGGTCGGTGACTGGTAGAGCCCGTCAAGTTCCGCCGGGACCTTCCCCGCACCGTCCAGGGCCACTCGCACACCGGCTTGTCCCCGGCCGTCCTCGATGTAATTCTGCACCTGGTCGAACTGCTTCTGGTTGATGATGGCGCCCATATCGGTTGCCTCGTCGAGGGGGTCACCCACCTTGAGCAGTTTCACCTTTTCGACGAGACGATTGACGACATCATCGAACACGTCCTCGTGCACGAAGAGTCGGGAGCCGGCCGTGCAGCTTTGTCCCTGCCTGGTGAAGCGCATCGCCGTGAGGACACCGTCGATGGTGGCGTCGGTGGCGGCATCGGGGAATACGATGCTCGGACTCTTGCCACCCAGTTCGAGGGACACGTGGGCCAACCGGGACCCGGCCGCTTCGGCAACGTGATGACCGACCCGGCTGGAACCGGTGAACGAGACCTTGTCCACCCCCGGATGCTGTACCAGTGCTTCGCCGACCTCATGGCCGTAGCCGGTCAGCACGTTCAGCACACCGGCCGGCAGGAAGTTCGATGCGATCTCGGCCATCCGCAGAATGGTCAGGGGGGCATCTTCGGCAGCTTTGAGCACGATGACATTACCGGCAGCGAGCGCGGCCGGGACCTTCATCCCGGCGATCATCAGCGGAGAGTTCCACGGCAGGATGCCGGCCACCACCCCCAGAGCTTCCCGTCGGGTGTACTGCAGTTGGTCGTGGCCGGCCGGCAGCACGGTGCCCTTGAATTCACCGGCGATGCCACCGAAGTAGCGGAACAGATTGACCAGGGTCTGAGACTCCGGGCGCGCCTGCGGGCGCAGCGCGTTCCCGGTATCCCAAGCGGTCAACTGAGCCAATTCCTCGGCGGCATCCTCCAGGGCGTCGGCAATCTGCAGTAGTGCCTTCTGTCGATCCTTGAAATGCAGGTCCCGCCAAGCGGTCCAGGCACTGCGCGCGGCCTTGACCGCGCGGTCGGCATCGGCCTCGCGGGCCCGTGGCACCCTGGCCAGTTTCAGTCCGCGGTGTCCGGGACTGACAACGTCAATCCATTCGTTGTCAATCGCGTCCACCCACTCGCCGCCGATCAGCATCGGCCGATCAGGTGCCTCACCATTAAATGGCTGCGCGACGTTGGTTGGGAGACGAACAGAGTTGGACACAAGGTTTCCTTTTCGGCAGTGTGGTGGGCCAGCTACTTCAGGTGCGTGTTGAAAACGTCAGCGGACGCTCACTTTGGCCGCGTACGCGTCATCCAGATCCTGCAGCGAAGCGCCGCGGGTCTCCTTGTAGAGCAAGGTACCGATGACACTGATCAGCCCCATGATCGCGATGTACACCGCAACCCAGGTCCATTCATTGTTCGCTCCCAGGAGTGCGACACCGATCAATGGCGCCACCGAACCGGCGAATACGCTGGTCAGCTGCGCGCCGATCGAAACACCGGTGTAGCGAACGCTTGTCGGGAACAATTCGCTCATCAGCGCCGGCTGTACCGCATACATCAAACCGTGGATGAACAGCCCGATCACAATAGCCAGAATGGTCAGGAAGGTGTTGACCCCGTCGCGGCTCTGATCGAACAGATTGAAGGCGATGTAGGGGTAGGCCATGGTCATCAGAGCACCGGCCAGATACATCGGTCGGCGTCCGATTCGATCCGCCCAGGCGCCCACGAACGGGATCCAGAACATGTGGAGGAAGTGACCGATCAGCATGTACGCCAAGATCGGAATCGTGGCGACACCGATATTTTTCAGGAATGTGATGGAGAAGGTGACAACGATGTAATACAGAACGTTCTCACCGGCGCGGCAGGCCATCGCAATGAAAAGCTGCCGCGGGTAGTGCTTGAAGACCTCGAGGATTGCGGACGGCTTGGTGCTCTCCTCCGCGGCTTCGGCCTCTTCGCGCGACTTCTTGAAGATGGGTGCGTCTTCGACCGACTTACGGATGTAGTAGCCAACGAAGACGATGATCGCGGAGAGCCAGAAGGCGATGCGCCATCCCCAGGCCTCGAAGTCGCCTTTGTCCAGAATCGAGTACAGGCTCAGCAGCACGATGGTGGCCAAGAAGTTGCCCAGCGGAACACCGACCTGCGGGAAACTTGACCAGAAGCCGCGTTTGTCGTCGGGCGAATGCTCGGCGACCAGCAGGACGGCCCCGCCCCATTCACCACCGACGGCGAAGCCCTGGACGAACCGCAGGACCACCAGCAGGATCGGCGCGAGCACGCCGACCGCGGCGTGGGTGGGCAGGCAACCCATCAGGAAGGTGGAGATACCGACCAGCACGATGGACAGTTGCAGCAGCCGCTTCCGACCGAATTTGTCACCGTAGTGACCAAATACCAACCCGCCCAGCGGGCGGGCGGCAAACCCGATTGCGTAGGTCGAGAAGGCATAGATCAGACCTACTTTGGCTGTCTCGCCGGGAAAGAATATGGCGGGAAAGACGAGTGCGGCGGCCGTGCCATAAATGAAGAACTCATACCATTCGACAACGGTGCCGGCCATCGAGGCGGCGACAACTTTGCGCAGTTTGGAGTTGCTCTCCTTGTGCGCCAGGTCGGCCTCTCCCTTGGTGAGAGAGGTGTTTGAACCTGAGGTAGGGCTCATCGGTCAGTCCAATCGGCTTTGATTGTAGGTGTACTGCTTTGGTTGTTCAGGTGCTGTACCCGTTGTGAGTCCCGGATACCGGTCTCAGGTGGTTCCGAGGGTGCCATCAACGCGTTTCACGAGTATCGAGCAATCCTTGCTGCCGAAACCGTCGTCGATCAACGCCGTCATCCGAGCATGTGCGGCGGTGGCAAAATCCAATGGTGTGTTGGTGCTTTCACCGGCCGCCAGTGCAAGACCGAGGTCCTTGTGCAGCAGGGCAGTGGCAAACCCACCTTCGAAATCCCTGTTGACAGCGGCGCTTTCAACGACGCCGGCCACGGGATACCAGGTTCGCAGCGCCCAGGAGTCACCCGAGGACACCGTGGCCAGCGACTGGAAGGTGCCGGCGTCCAGACCCAAACGTTCGGCAAGAACGGCGCCTTCGCAGGTCGCCGCCAAGTTAACTCCGAGCATCATGTTGTTGACGATCTTGGCCGCCTGGCCGTTCCCGGGTCCACCGGTGTGGAAGATGCGGCCGGCCATTACTTCGATCACCGGTTTGGCCTGCGCCAGGTCGGATTCGGCGCCGCCGATCATGAAGGTCAAGCTGCCGGCGGCGGCTCCGGAAACGCCCCCGGAAACTGGCGCGTCCAGGAAGCGGAATCCAGCCGAGGTGACCAGCTGGTGAAACTCCCTGGCGGTTTCGATGTCGATGGTGGAACTGTCGATGATCAGCGAGTCCGGCCCGGCGTGGGCCAAAATTCCATCCGGACCCTCGAGCACCGAACGGACGTGTTCCCCCTTGGGCAACATGGTGAAGACCAGGTCGGCGCCGGAAATCGTGTCGGCAATGGAACTTCCGATTGCGATACCGGCTGCCTCGGCCATTTCCAGGGCGTGGGCGCTGAGGTCGTAACCACGCACCTCATGTCCGGCGGTAACCAGATTCGCGGCCATCGGGCCACCCATATTTCCCATACCGATCCAGGCGATCGTCATTGTTCGCTCCTCGTTGTGCTGCGCGTGATCTTGCGAGAATCTGTTGTTTGCTGACAAGTTTCTCCGTGGACAGTCTTGTTCGTCGGGCCCTGCAGCGCTACCCGAGAATTCGCACATAGGCTGTGCGAATAAGCACAACACACATTTGACGGGAAACAGGACAGCCATGCTGCGAGCCGATGACATGTTGATTCTGCTGGAGGTGGCCCGCTGTGGCACCCTGGTCGGCGCCGGGCAAGCGCTGGGGTTGGATCACACAACAGTGTCCCGACGTATTACCGCCGTAGAACAGGAATTGGGCAGCCCGGTGGTCATCAGGTCGGCTCAGGGCTGTCGCATGACGGACCTGGGGCGGGCTGTCCTGGACGCCTCTGAACGTATCGAGGACGCATTGGCCGATGTGCGCAACCATGCACAGCGCCCCACGTCCGCGGCGAGCCTGAAAGGATTGGTTCGGCTCAGCTCGACCGATGGTTTCGGGTTGCGTTTCGTCACCCCGGTGCTCTCGCGACTACAGCGCCAGCATCCGGAACTGTTGACCGAATTGGTATTGGCCACCCGGCCGGTGGTGCAGAGCATCGGCGCCGATATCGAAATCGGAGTAGGACAACCCAGCCCGCGCAAGAGTGCCAACGTGCCTTTGAGTCCCTATGTCATCGGACTGTACGCATCCGGGGAATATCTTCAGCAGCACGGTGAACCGCGAAATCTTGCCGAGGTGGCCAGGCATCCCCTGGTGTTCTACATCGAGCCGCTGATGCGTGTCACTGATCTGACGATCATTCACCAGTACTTTTCCAATTCGACGATCGGCTTCGCCTCCACCAGTGTGTTTTCCCATGTCGAGGCCACCCGCTGCGGTGCCGGGCTTGGTCTCCTGCCAGCTTTCTTGGCCGATCGGGTCCCGGAACTGAAGCGAGTGTTGCCCAAGGAGGTGTCCATCAAACTCGACTATGTCGCCAGTATCGCGCCCCGAGTGATGCGCCGGCCGGCCGCGATGGCCGTCATGGCCGAACTGACGAAGGAAGTCCAGTCGCGCCGTAACGAGTTACTCGGACTTCCGGCCTGAGTGCACCGCATCATCGCGCGCGGCGCCCGCGAAGGCGCAGGTCCGATCCAGCCACCCGCATTGATCAAAGTCGCCACTCCGGGTCCGCGT
>JBBSUU010000068.1:0-9715 GCA_038234115.1 Mycobacteriales bacterium | reverse complement strand
GCGGGCGAAGTGTGGTGACGCCCCTCGAGAGTCAGCGGGCGTGCCGTGCCGATATTTTCCGGTGAGGACGCCCCGTCCCAGCGGAGCCCAAGCGAGCGCGCCGACGCCGTGCGCCGACGCCGCCGGCAGTACGGCGACCTCCGGGTCGCGCTCCACCAGGGAGTATTCGACCTCAACGCTGGTCAACGGGATTCCTTCCCGGCGTAGCCAGGTGGACATGGTGGCCAATTGCCAGCCGGCGTAACCGGAGACACCGATATAGCGGGTCCGTCCACTGGTCACGGCCAGGGCAAGGGTGGCGCAGGTTTCCTCGAACGGCACGTGGGGATCCCAGCCATGGACCTGCCACACGTCCAGGTGATCCGTACCCAGACGGGTCAGTGATTCGTCCAGGGCGCTCAACAACGTCCCGCGCGCTGCGCCGGCCCCCACGGTGGTGCTAGCCAGCACCACCGAAGAACGAGCAATCACATCCGGGATCAGCGTCCCGATGATGGATTCGGCGTCACCATCGCCGTAGATGTTGGCGGTGTCGATCAACGTTCCGCCGGCATTGACGAACGCCTCGAGCTGCGCGGCAGCCTCATCGGCATCGGTATCGCGTCCCCAGGTCATCGTGCCCAAACCAAGTCTTGAAACCTGCAAACCACTTCGTCCGACGCGCCTGAATTCCATGAATCGAACTTACTGTCCCCAACGCCGGGGTTTCGACAGGCTCGACCACACGGGCGGAGCAAGAACAAGCTCAACCACCTGGGGGTGACCCACACCACGACAGCGTCGCCCCGGACCGAGAGCCGGTTGGAAGGAGAACAGGAGCGGGCAGCGCTGCTTGTACGGTGAGTGAGGTTTGTCAGTGATCACCCGAAGGGACTCCACAGCAATGAAGCTCGGTCTGAACCTTGGATACTTCTCGTCCGCGCCGGAAATCCACGAAGCCATCGAACTTGCCAAGACCGCAGAGTCCCTCGGCTACGACATCGCCTGGGTGGCAGAGGCCTATGGCAGCGACGCGCCGACCGTGTTGGCAGCGATTGCCGCGCAAACCACGACTTTGGAGGTGGGGTCGGCCATCATGCAGATTCCGGCCCGAAGTCCGGCCATGACAGCGATGACGGCGGCAACCCTGGATGGGATTTCCAACGGCCGCATCCGGCTCGGGCTCGGTGTGTCCGGACCCCAGGTCTCCGAGGGGTGGCACGGGGTTCGCTACGACCATCCACTGGGCCGGACCGAGGAATACATCGCCATCGTCCAGCAGGCGCTGGCACGCTCCCGGGTGAAGTTCGAGGGCAAATACTTCACCCTCCCGCTGCCGGACGGGCCCGGAAAGTCACTGATGCTCGGAATTCGCCCGGTGCGCCGCGAGATTCCGATCTATCTGGCAGCCGTGGGGCCGAAGAACCTGGCATTGACCGGGAAGATTGCGGACGGCTGGCACGCCATCTACTTCGACCCGTCGACCGGCGCCGAACACATCCAGACCATCAAGAGTGCCGCGCTGGCGGCCGGACGCGATCCGGAAAAAATCGACTACGCCGCGACTGTCGGCGTTGCGCTGGGTCCCGATCCGGAAACTGCTGCGCTGGCAGTGCGACCGAACGCCGCTCTCTACATCGGCGGAATGGGGTCCAAAAAAGTGAACTTCTATCACGGCATCGCCACTGCCATGGGCTATGAGAGGGAGGCCGATGAAGTCCAGGCCAAGTTCCTCTCCCGCGACTACGCCGGCGCAGCGGCCGCTGTGCCGTTGGAGTTCCTGACTCGAACCTGCCTACTCGGTACCGTCGACGAGATCGCCGCCGGCCTACTGAAACTGTCCGATGTGGGAATTACCTCAGTGAACATCGGCGCCCAAGGTCAGGATTTGACCGCTCGTATCGGCATCCTTGAGACGACCATGCACGCTGCGAAGATAGCCGGAGTCCTTGAGTGAACCTGTTTGAAGCCCTGATCCTTGGCATCGTCGAGGGTCTGACCGAATTTTTGCCGGTCAGTTCCACCGGCCATTTGACAATTGTGGCCAACCTGCTCGGCCTGGAAATCAACGATGCCGCCATCACAGCCTTTACCGCCGTGATCCAGGTCGGTGCGATTCTCGCGGTGCTGATCTATTTCTGGTCCGATATTTCCCGGCTGTTGAAGGCCTGGTTCACCGGGCTGTTCAGCCGGGCGGACCGGTCGAATCCGGACTACCGGATGGCCTGGCTGGTGATCATCGGCTCGATGCCGATTGTGGTCATCGGATTTATCGGGCGAGACCTGATCAAAGGCCCTTTCCGATCGCTGTGGTGGGTGGCCGGCGCATTGATCGTCTGGGGCATCGTCATGTTGGTGGCCGAGGCGGTGGCCAAGCAGGACCGGCCGGAATCCGAGCTGAACCTGACCGATGTGCTGCTGATCGGCTTTGCGCAGAGCCTGGCGTTGATTCCGGGTGTTTCGCGCTCCGGGGCGACCATCTCAGTGGGGCTGATGCGTGGTCTTGATCGCGTCGCAGCCACTCGGCTGGCATTCTTTCTCGGTATTCCGGCGCTGGTCGGAGCCGGCATTTACGAACTTCCCTCTGCGCTGGGCGACGGCGTCGGTTGGGCTCCCACCCTGGTGGGGACTGTCGTGAGTTTTGTGGTTGCCTACGCCAGCGTCGCCTGGTTGATGAAATTCGTTTCTCGGCACAAGATCACCGTCTTCGTCTGGTATCGGTGGGCTCTGGGAGCCGTCTTGATTGTCGCGTTGGCGGCCGGATGGTTAAGTGCGGCATGACCCACGCAGCAGATCCACCCATCGCCAACGAGCCCGCCACCACCGCGGCGCCCCTCGCCCAATCACGCACCGTGATCCTGCTCCGGCACGGACGGTCCACCGCCAACACCGCCGGTGTCCTGGCCGGCCGCGGCGCCGACATCCACCTTGACGACCACGGCCGCAGCCAAGCCGAAGCCGTCGCCAACCGGCTGACCGGAATCAACCTGACCCGCATCGTGTCCTCGCCGTTGGAACGTTGTTTGGAAACCGTGGCACCGCTGTCGGCCGCCACCGGTATCGACGTCGAGATCGAATCCGGTGTTGTCGAAGTCGACTACGGGTCGTGGACCGGTCGGGCGCTGCGGGATCTGGCCTCGGAGGATCTTTGGAAGGTCGTCCAACGCCACCCGTCGGCGGCAGTCTTCCCGGATGGCGAAGGACTGGCAGACGTTTCCGCACGGGCCGTGGCAGCTGTGCGCCGTCAGCTTAAACAGACCGCCAATTCCGGGGTGTTGCTGGTCTGCGCCCACGGTGATGTGATCAAGTCAATTGTGGCCGATGCACTGGGCATGCACCTTGATGCCTTCCAACGGATACACGTGTCGCCGGCGTCGTTGTCGGTGATCAGATACACCGCAACGGGCACCATGGTGGAGCGCCTGAACGACAGTGGCGACCTGACCGCGCTGCTGCCGGCACCCAGCACGGAGGGCACCGCGGAACAGACTGCGGAGCAATTGCGTTCTTCTGATGCTGTGGTTGGCGGAGGCAGCAGATAGCGACGAGCGGATAGGATCAAGACGATATGGATCGACAGGTATACATCTTCCGCTCACCCGACAGGTTCCTCGCCGGAACCGTGGGGCAACCGGGCGAACGCGAGTTCTACCTGCAGGCCGTTGACGGCTCCAGGGTGGTCTCGGTGGCATGCGAGAAGCAACAGGTAGCCGTCCTTGCCGACAAACTCGGTTCGTTGATCGGTGAAGTTGTCCGGCGATTCGGCGAGAAGGCACCAGCCATCGACCCGACCGAACCCGCCTTGGAGACGCCGGTGGACGCCGAGTTCCGGGTCGGCACCATGGGGTTGGCCTGGGACGGTGAAGGCTCCCGGATTGTGGTCGAATTGCTCGCCATCACCGATGCAGACGTCACCGAGGACTCGGTTTTGGATGACAGCGAAGACGGCCCGGACGCGCTACGCGTGTTCCTCTCCCTGGATGAGGCACAGTCTTTTGCGGCGCAGGCCGAGCGGATCATTTCGGCCGGCCGACCGCCATGCCCACTCTGCAGCAATCCGCTGAACCCGGAGGGCCATATCTGCCCACGACTGAACGGCTATCACCGCGGTGACCTCGGCTGACTCGGCCGCTGCCGCAGATGACCCGGTGGTTTCCGACGAGGCCGAGTTTGCGCCAACGCCGGCGCCGGATCTGACCCCGGACCAAATCGCCGACATCCTCATCAATGGCGAACTCGAAGTTATCGGCCGGCTCACCGATGCCTCGAATGTCACCGTTCTCGGCCGCTCAACGCTGGCCGATGTCACGTTGGATTGTGTCTACAAACCCATCCGCGGTGAAAGACCGTTGTGGGACTTCCCGGATGGCAGTTTGGCCGCCCGGGAAGTCGGATCAGCGATCATCGCCCGGGCGGCCGGCTGGAACTGCGTGCCACCAACCTTTTTCCGCGGCGGCCCGATCGGCTCCGGGATGGTTCAGCAATGGATCGACGGCACCGACCAGGACGACACCGTCAACCTGTTCAAACCGAAGGATCTGCCGCCGGGTTGGCTCCCGGTGTTGCGAGCGGCGGACAACAAGGGTAAACCGCTGATCCTGGCCCACGCCGATACCCCTGAGCTGGCACTCCTGGCCTGTTTTGACCTGGTCGTCAATAATGCCGATCGCAAGGCACCGCACATCCTGCCGGTCCCGGGTGGGCCGGTTCTCGGTGTTGATCATGGACTGACCCTGCATCAGGAAAACAAGGTTCGCACCGTGCTGTGGGGATGGGCCGGTAAACCGCTGCCGGAAGCCGGGATAGCCGGCCTGGAGCGCCTGGCTTCGATGCTGGACGGGCCTCTGGGGGCGGAACTGTCCGAGCTGATCACCAGTACCGAATTGGTGGCCTTGATCGACCGGGTTAATGAATTGTTGCAGCGCAAGACTTTTGCGGTGCCGCCGGACGACCGCACGCCGATCCCCTGGCCGCCGCTATGAATTACCGCAGCCCCGCATTGATCAAAGTTGCCGAAATCGTTGTAATCCGGCGATTTTGGGCAACTTTGATCAATGTCGATGCCGATGTCGATGTCGATGCCGGCATGACGATGTCGACGCCGGCATGACGATCGAAGGAGAGTGTTGATGACCGGAAGTACGAAGGGTGTGGGCGGCACGGTCTTCAGCGCTGCCCGTTACCTGGCCAGGACCTCCGCATCGTTCGCTGCAGACCTGGCGAATGCATCCGTACGGATCGGGGAGTCGGTGGCCGGCGCTGTCACTGGAACGAGGCCATCGCCGGCGACCCTGCGACTGTCAGTACTGATCCTGTCCGATGAGAATGGTGTTCCGCTGATCGATGCGCAAGCCCTGCAGCCGGCCATCGATCGGGCCGGATCGGTGCTGGAAACCGAATCCGGAATCCGAGTACGACATGTTGCGACTCACACCTCCCGGACGCCGGCGCCCACCGCCGCGCTGAATCCCCGCGCCAACAAAAAACTACTCTTCGACGAAGTGATCGGTCGCACCAGCTTCTACCACCAGGAACTGGCAGCTTTTGAACAATCCGGAACCGGCTTGGACATCGTTGGACGACCCATCACCGCAGTCGTGGTCCGCGATATTGCCGGTAGCACCACTGGTTGTTCGCTGGGTCTTTCCGCCGATTGGGTTGTCGTGCAGGCGTCGCTCTTCGACAGCGGCAAGATCAATTCCTACGACGAAACCGTGTTGGTCCACGAACTCGGGCATGCCTGCAACCTGCCGCACCACCCGGACCAAGAAAATCTTATGTTTCCGATGTCCAGTCCACCGGGGAAAATCCGCGGCACATCCCTCAACGGGCTACAAACTGCGGTGCTGCACGCCAATCGTCATGTCGTTCCCGGCCTTCGCTCCTAGCCGCGGATTCTCCGTCCAAAATCGTGTTTTCGTCGTCGTTAGGGTCAGTCAGTGCTTTCTTGGTCATCAATCTCCGTCCCGCAAATCCCGGGTATCGCGGTTCCGCTCTCGCTATATGACTCGGCCTCAGGCAGCGTTCGACTCACCGAGCCGGGGGAGACCGCCACCATCTATGTCTGCGGCATCACCCCCTACGACGCCACTCATCTCGGTCATGCTGCGACCTACCTGACTTTCGATCTGGTGGAACGTGTTTGGTTGGACAATGGGCACCGCGTGCACTACGTCCAGAACGCCACCGATATCGATGATCCGCTACTGGAACGTGCAGAACGGGACGGGGTCGATTGGTTCGAATTGGCACAGCAACAGATTCAACTTTTCCGCGATGACATGGAAGCGTTGCGGGTGCTGCCACCAATGGACTACATCGGCGCCGTTGAGGCGATGGACGAAGTGTCCGCCGCAGTGGCTCGGTTGCTCGAGATGGGGGCGGCTTATCGGGTTTCCGATCCGGAGTATCCGGATGTTTACTTCGATACCACCACCACCGGCCGCTTCGGATATGAGTCCGGTTACGACCAAGCGACCATGTTGGCACTCTTCGCCGAACGCGGTGGCGATCCCGAGCGGGTGGGTAAAAAGCAGGCACTGGATCCGCTGCTCTGGCGAATGGAACGGTCCGGAGAGCCGGCTTGGGATTCGCCAATGGGACGCGGCCGGCCGGGGTGGCATATCGAGTGTGCGGCGATCGCCGGTAACCGCATCGGACCAACCATCGACGTTCAAGGCGGCGGCAGCGACCTCATCTATCCGCACCACGAGTGTTCGGCCGCCCACGCCGAAGCTCTCACCGGAGTAGATCGGTTTGCCCGGCACTACACGCACGCCGGCATGATCGGGTTGGACGGGGAGAAGATGTCCAAATCCCGAGGCAACCTGGTTTTTGTCTCGCGACTGCGCTACGACGGCGAAGATCCGATGGCCATTCGCCTGGCGCTGCTCTCCGGGCACTACCGGGAGGATCGTTTCTGGACCTCCGACCTCCTCGACGAGGCCCGCGGGCGGCTGTCCCGTTGGCGCACTGCTGCCACTCGGATCGGCGGGGACTCCACCGCGGTAATCGCCGACCTGCGATCAGCACTGGCCAACGATCTGGACACGGTGGCGGCGGTGGAAGTTTTGGATCGCTGGGCCGGTGCTGAGGAAACCGATGGATGGACGGTGGCGCTGGCAGTTGACGCGTTGCTGGGTATCACTCTGGTTCCGTAAGGGTTCGGCCAACTACGCACTGGACCTTTCCAGGCCTGGGGCGCCGCGTCCGGATGCGACGGCAAACAGGACCGCGGCGCCGGCGACTGCGATGGCCGGCGCCCAAAAGCCCCAAGAATGATCGAGTCGGAATAGCGGTAACAAAATGACCGGTGCCAGCGCGACTCCCAGGAAGCGGGCCGCCTGGCCGATCGACAACGCTCCGGTCGCATTGGGCAGCTGCAAGATCGCCGAGTTCACAGCAACGATGGAAGCAGAGTTCGCCAGACCGGTGAGCGACCACAGGCCGATCAGAATTCCCACCGCGGGTGCGATCGGAATCAGTGCAATTGCGCCGGCGCCGAGTGCCAGGCTGGCTGCGGCAGACCGTCCAGAGCCGAATCGATCGACCAAGGAACCCACGAATCTCGAGCTCAAGATTCCGGCAGCGCCCCCGCAGGCCAACAGCAGTCCCCGCTGGGTGGGGGAGAAGCCAAATTTTTCTCCCACGTACAGCGCCAGCAAAAACGATAATCCGACGAAAGTCAGCCCTACCAGGAAGAACGTCGCAGCCAATCTGATTGCCGGTGCAGTCCAGGCATCGCGAAGGCGGGGGGCCGCACGTCCCTCAGTGCTCGGCTGCGGAATCGGGACGCCGAAGAACAACAGCCCCGCGACGGCAACCGCGCCGAACGCCCAACGCCAGTTGTACTGCGCCATCACTCCGGCCAGCAACGGTGCCACCGTGCTGCCGGCCGCCTGCATGGCAGCCACCAGCCCCAGGGCGGCGCCCAAGCGATTTCGGGGAGTAATGCTGCCGACGACGACCAGAAGCAACGGAGTGGTGAAGGCATTTGCCAGCCCCTGCAGTCCGCGCGCCACCTGGAACAGCCACCACACCGGGGCCAGCGCTGCCAGCAGCGACGCGGCCATAAAAAGCAGATAGGCTGCGGCCACCGTTCTTCGAACACCCCAACGGGCACCCAGCGGGGCCGAGACCAGCAACGCCCCGATAAAAGGAATCATGTAGGCGGTAATGGAAGCCGAAGCGGAATCAGCACTTCGCGAGAACGACTGACCGATCTCGGGCAAAATCGAGTTGGTCAATCCGCCGGCAAATGGCCCCAGAAACGACCCGGAGTACAGTGCAATTCGTCCCGCTCGTGATTCGCCGACAGCGGCCCTACCGCCCTTCACGCCCCGGCTTGTCTCCCCGGGGCCGCGGCCCACGTCTTCGCAGGTAACGTTCAAATTCGGCCGCGATCACGTCGCCGCTGGCGGGGGTCAGCTGCTCTTCTTCCGAGTCGCGCTCCTCCAAGGTATGGATGTACTCGGAGATCTCCTCATCATCGGCAGCAATTTGGGTAACCTCGGCTTCCCACTCCTCGGACTGCTCCGGAAACGACCCCAGAGTGACTTCGATATCGAGGAATTCCTCGACCCGATGCAAGAGCGCGAGCGTTGCCTTGGGTGATGGCGCGTGTGACACGTAGTGCGGAACTGCCGCCCAAAAGGACACGCCCGGTATCCCGGCCTGCAGGCAGGCATCCTGAAACACCCCGGAGATGCCGGTCGGACCCTCATAGGTCGACTTGGTCAGACCCAACTCATCCGCAGTTTTACCATCATGCGCGGATCCGGTGACTTGAACAGGTCTGGTGTGCGCCACATCTGCGAGCAGCGCACCCAGGCTGATGATCGTGGTGACCCCGTTATCGAGGGCCAGCTGGACGAGTTCGGCGCAGAACGCTCGCCAGCGGAAGTTGGGTTCGATTCCCTGCACCAAGATGACATCACGGCTGTGGTTGGGCAGTCGGCACAGTGTCAGTCTGGTCGTCGGCCACTCGATCATCCTGGTAACACCGTCGATCAGCTTCACCGTCGGCCGAGTCACTTGGAAATCGTAGAAATTCTCCGGATCGATCTCCGCCAGCGGCTGCGCGTCCCAGGTCAGGGCCAGATGCTCCACCGCCGAGGTCGCAGCATCGCCGGCGTCGTTCCAACCTTCGAAGGCGGCAATCAGTACTGGGTTTCTCAATTCGTTGGACTCACTCACTCATCCAGCCTACGTCGGTCCCCAAATCCGGCCGTACCGCATCGAATGGCAGCATGGCGGCTCCGGCCCGCGTCCGACTCTTGAGCTCAAATACGTTGTGCAGGCCGATCCGATTAGGCTCTGCGCTGTGAACAATCGTCCACCGCATCATTTGAACCATCATTCGACCCGCGCAGGTCTGCTGAGAAGGCGCCACGGGAGCGGGGCACAGTGAGCGGGGACCGTAGATGACCCAGCAACTGCGGGCAGTGCTGTTCGACATGGATGGAACCCTGACCGACTCCGAGAAGCTCTGGACGTTGGCCCTGGATGAGGTGGCATCCGACCTCGGGGGGCGACTCTCGGCCCAGGCAAGGGGGGCAATGGTGGGACAATCGATGGCGAGTTCTATGAAGCTCATGCACGATGATCTCGGCCTCGACGCAGATTGGCAGGTGTCAGCTGAGAAACTGATGGAGCGGACTGCATTTCATTTTGCCACCGGAATGGTGTTGCGAACCGGCGCCGGTGAGTTGCTCGCCGCCGTGCGTGCCGCCGGCCT
>JBBSUU010000067.1:0-9733 GCA_038234115.1 Mycobacteriales bacterium | reverse complement strand
CTGGAGCCCGAGAGCCTGGGCATACTTGCGGCCGAGTTGAAAGATGTGCCCCATCTCAATGCCGCGGGCAGTTTCCAGCACTCCTCCGCTGGGACCGGGGCTGGGGTCGCCATCTCGGATCTGCGCGGCCTGGATGACCCCGTCGGCGCTGAAGTCACGCTCCATCACCAGCCCGATGACGTGCCGGCCCGGTTCGTTGGCGCCGGTCACCCAGGCGGTGCCGGGAACGATCGAGGGATCGAGCAGATACTTGATTTTGGTACTGCCGGCTTCGCCGAGGGCGCCCGGCCCGATGTAACCCTTGACCAGAGCGGTGTTTGCCTTGAAGTCATCCTCGGTGAAGGGTTCCACCTCAGCCGGCGCGACCTGCGCCTCCAACCGCTTGTCATCGACCTCGCGATCACCGGGCACCCCGATCGCCAACGGCTCCTTGGTGCCGTCGGGATGTTTGAGCATCACGATGACGTTCTTCAGCGTGTCCTTGGCCTCCCAGGGCCGATCAGCCCGCGGGAAGGCCGTATTCAAGTGATCCACCAGGGTGGCAATGGTGGGTGTGTCCGGGGTGTCTTCGACATGAGCCGCCGGCTGGTCCTGGTAGGGAATTGATGGCGGGGTGGGCATCACCACAGCCTCGACATTGGCGGCGTAGTCGCCATTGGCACTGCGGACGAAGGTGTCCTCGCCGACCTCGGATTCGGCCAGAAATTCTTCGGAAGCGCTGCCACCCATGGCACCGGACATCGCCGACACAATCACGTACTTGAATCCGAGACGGTCGAAGGTCCGAATGTAGGCGTCCCGGTGCTGCTGGTAGGACTGCGCCAAGCCGTCATCGGTGACATCGAAGGAGTAGGAATCCTTCATCACGAACTCCCGCCCGCGCAACACCCCGGCCCGCGGTCGTGCCTCGTCGCGATACTTGGTCTGGATCTGATAGAGCGAGAGCGGCAATTGCTTGTAGGAGGAAAGAATGTCCTTACCGAGCAGGGTGAACATTTCCTCGTGCGTCGGGCCGAGAAGGTAGTCGTTGCCCTTGCGATCCTTGAGCCGGAACAGATTGTCGCCGTATTCGGTCCACCGACCGGTGCTCTGGTACGGCTCTCGGGGCAGCAGCGCCGGGAAGAGGACCTCCTGGAAGCCGGCGTTGTCCATTTCCTCCCGGACGATGTTCTCGATATTGCGCAGCACTCGCAGTCCCAGCGGTAGCCAGCTGTAGATCCCCGGTGCGGCCCGTCGCACGTATCCGGCCCGGACCAACAGCCGATGGCTGGGAACCTCGGCGTCGGACGGATCCTCGCGCAGTGTTCGCAGGAACAGCGTGGACAGACGGGTAATCACCGGTGAGGCTCCCTCGGGTGGGCGTTTGCAATCTGGAAAGCGTGCTGCAGTGAGCCTAATGCGCCCATGAACATCCGCTGGACGACCCCGCCGCCGGGGCCGGGCTCAGCGGGCCGGCGGCAGTTCTCGCAGGTAGGTGGTATTGCGATCGACGATAGTAGAACCGACCCGCTGGTAGATCCGGCCGGGCCCGGTCGGTGAATCGGCATCAACCATCAGGGCACAGTCCCGGTATCCGGCTCTCTGGAAGGCGCCCAAGGAGGTCAGCAACAGTGCGCTGGCAACGCCTTTGCCCCGGCCGGACCTTGTCACCTCTAGTCGACTGATCCAACCGGTGGCGAAGCCGTGGGCCCGAGTTTCGGCTTCGTATTCATCGTTCAAGCAGAACCCCACGATCTGCGGCGTCGCTTCGCAAGTCTGCGCAACAAATGACAGGCCTGGCAAAAAAGCCCGTGTTCGGGTCACGCCGTTCTCCCAGCGCTGCCGGTCCATCGCAACCGATCCCCAATGGTCGGCGAAAGATTCATTGGAGGCCAGCCAACCGCCTCCGAATCCGATTCCAGATACGGCCGAATGCGGATTGAGTCGACAGCCGATACCGACAATCCACGACGCCGATGTGTCGGATCTACGCCGCCGTGGAGGGCCCCGCCACTTGTCGGTGACCGGACTGATCATCAGCATCCCGCAGGCAACCATCACTGCCCGGTGATCGACCTCGTGATCGATCGCCACCCTGGCCGCCGGCAGATTGACTCCGTCCTCGGCCAGTTCCTCGATCACGTCGTCGAGATCGTAAATCTCGTCAGTGGGCTCGACCAGTTCGGCGGCGGCTCTGATTTCGGTCAGCCGCCGACCATCGGCGACGGTAAGGCGGCGGGTGGAATAGATCATCGAAACAACCCTAATGAGCCGGTCCGGCGCAGTCGATCGGAATTCCCGGATATCCGGCCAAACCGAAGGTTCGAAAGTGGTCGGTGCAATCGGTAGGCTGACCTGTCGTGCTGATCCTGCTGCCGCCTTCGGAATCCAAGCTGCCCGGCGGAGGCGGATCCGCCCTTGATCTGGACTCCCTTTCCTTTCCCTCTCTCAATCCGGTGCGAGAACTGCTTCTGACTGCGCTAGACGAACTTTCAGCGGATCTGCCGGCCGCTCGGAAAGCACTGGGGGTGGCGCCGAGCCTGGATCCTGAGATCCTGGCCAATCGCGCTTTGCGCACGAGTGGGACGGCCCCGGCACTGGCGCGCTACACGGGAGTCCTCTTCGACAATTTGGCGTGGTCGAAGATGACCAAGGCCGACAAGGCGAGAGCCGCGAAGCGGCTGTTGATCACTTCGGCGCTCTTCGGAACCGTCGGCGCGCTCGATCCCATTCCGGCCTACCGACTCTCGGCCGGCTCCAAAATTCCGGGTCTGCCGACCCTGCCGGCCATCTGGCGACCAACGCTTCGTTCGGTCATGACAACTTTCAACGATCTGGTCGTCGACCTGCGATCCGGCTCCTATGCCGCCTTCGCTCCCGTCCCCGGTGCGATTCGGGTTCAGGTGATGACCGAGAGCGCCATCGGTGGACGCAGTATCGTCTCCCACTTCAACAAGGCAACCAAGGGTTTGCTGGCCGGAGCGCTCAGTACGTCCAGAGCCGAGCCGGCCGATGTCGCCGGAATACTCAGAGTTGCGCGCCGGGCCGGCTTCACGATTGAACGTACGGAGCCGTTGTTGCTCACCGTGTTGACCTGAGGCTTCCCCTCCCGGGCGGTAGCCCTGAAAGAGGCGAATCAATTCAGTTGCGCTGGGGCTCGCCGGTACTTCACACTTTACTGAGCGTTCCAGGGTCCGAGCAAGAGACCCGGCTCGGTCGCGCGAGCGAGAGGAGATATCGCAATGGTTGTTCACGTGATCAATCCTGTCCGCATCTCCCTCGCATCCGAGCCGCGCTGACCCCCCGGCTGATCCGCCGACCGGCTGGTTCGGGTGCACCTGAAAATCAGGAGCAACTCAAGTGCCTCATTACTCCCAGCACCCTTCTCCATCAACACCTTTCACTACCAGCCCCAGTGGGCCCCGGCCCGATGCCGAGGACGAGGAACTGGATGCTCTCGACGACGAGCAGGCCTTCGCCCGTCATCTTCGCCGATCACGGTCTCAGTTGCACAACCGTCGCCTGGTCATCGAGGGCAAGTCGGGCCGCCGCCTGGTCGAGGAACCAGAATCGGTCCGGGGTTCCGGCGGCGTCATCAGCGAACGCCGCGCCGCAGCTGGAGATTTCGAGCGCTATTCCAGTTACGATGCGGCTACCCATGGTCCCGGTCCGGTACCCGATTGGGTCGTCACCTCCCTGACTGCCGTGGACACCAACCTGGGCATCGTCAAAACCGGAAAGGAAGCCGATGTCCACCTGATCCAGCGGTCAATCCCCGGCATGAAAACCTGCCTACTCGCCGTCAAGACCTACCGGGGGTCCGAACATCGAATGTTCCACCGGGACGCCGGCTACACCGAAGGTCGTCGCACCAGGCGATCTCGGGAGGCCCGCGCCATGGACACCCGGACCGTTTTTGGAAAAGAGCTGCTGGCCGGTAAGTGGGCCGGCGCCGAGTTTGCCGCCCTGAGTCGACTATGGCTGGCCGGGGTCCCGGTCCCGTACCCGGTCCAGCTCATCGGGTCGGAGTTGATGATGGAATTCATCGGGAGCGAAAACGGCGTGGCCGCACCGCGATTGGCCAACTTCACGCCCGGCCCGAACGAGGACCGTTCGGCCATTTTTGGCGGCCTGTGGAGCGACCTTGTTTCCGCTCTGGAGCAGTTGGCTGGCCTGGGTTTGTCCCACGGGGATCTCTCGCCCTACAACGTGCTGGTGCATTCGACCGATGGTGTGCATCGCTGCGTCCTGATCGACCTACCCCAGGTGATCGACGTCATTGCCAACCCGCAGGGCCGGATGTATCTGGCCCGGGACGCCCGGGTGATCTCCGAATTCTTCCGCCGTCGCGGCGTCACCCGGGCCGACGCCGAAGTGCTGGATCTGCAATTGGCGACCGAGGCCGGCCTCGGCCCCGGTGTGACCTGAGATCCCGAGTCGGCCCGACAGGCTCCATCTAGTAACCGGTACGGTCAAGGAGGAACCGGTAATGCAGCAACCAACCCCCGGCGCGAAATCCGCGGCGCCGGTAAAGGAGCGATGTCCCAATGAGTTTGGACCGACCGATACCCCAGGATCCGTACCGCAAACTGCCCGAAGTTCCGTCCTTTCAGGTGACCAGCCCGGACATCACCGATGGTGGGCGGTTGGGAAAGGAGTTCATCCACTTCAGCGATGGATTGGGCGGTGGCAACCTCTCGCCAGAACTGTCATGGTCGGCCTTCCCGGAGCAGACTCGCTCTTTCGTGGTCAGTTGTTTCGATCCCGACGCACCGACTCCGTCCGGATTCTGGCATTGGACCCTGGTGGATCTGCCGGTCGATACCACGACGCTGGCCCGTGGCATCGGGATGAGCGATTCTGGGCTGCCGGCGAGAGCTTTTCATATCCGCAACGATTACGGCACTTCCGATTACGGCGGCGCGGCTCCCCCGCCCGGTGATTTCCCGCACCGCTATTTCTTTGTCGTGCACGCTGTGGATGCGCCCAGTCTGGGCGTTGATCGCTCCGCGTCACCGGCGGCAGTGGCCTTCAACCTGGTATTTCACACCCTGGCCCGGGCAATCATCGTGCCGGAGTACTCGTACTGATCGAGGTGATCAAGTGTGCCGGGCCGGTTGCAGCGCAAGAAGCGGGCGTCAGCGGTCACTAGGCTGGTCCGATGCGCCATTTCGACTTGATTGTAATCGGTACCGGCTCCGGTAATTCGGTGATCGGACCGCAGTTCGACCACTTGAGTATTGCTGTGGTGGAAAAAGGACTATTTGGTGGGACTTGCCTCAATGCCGGTTGCATTCCCACCAAGATGTACGTCTACCCGGCCGACTTGGCGCACGGCGCCGAGGTCGCCGGGCCCCTCGGAGTGGATGCCCAGGTTGACAAAGTGCATTGGTCACAAATGCGCGAGCGCATCTTCGGCCGAATCGACTCCATCGAAGCCGGCGGTCGAGAGTATCGCTCCGGTCAGCGGACACCCAACACCACGGTTTTTGCCGGTACCGCACGCTTCACCGGCGCGAAGTCGCTGAGCATCACCGATGCCAGTGGTGACGTCCAGGAAATCGCCGGTGACCGCATCGTCATTGCCGCCGGCGGGCGACCGGTCGTACCTCAGATCCCCGGCCTGGTGGGCGAGGACGCCGTTGAATTCCACACCTCGGACTCGATTATGCGGATCGATGAATTGCCGGCCAGCATCATCATCATCGGCGGCGGCTACATCGCGGCTGAATTCGCCCACGTATTCGCCTCTTTCGGTACCAAAGTCACCCAGATCATCCGCGGTGACATCATGCTTCGGCATCACGATCATGATATCTCTGCCCGTTTCACCGAACTCGCCTCGGAACGCTACGAACTGCTCACCGGGTGCGAAGTGGTCAAGGTGGCCGGCACTTCCACCGGCATCAGGGTAGATCTGGATGATCCGGCAGGTCCGCGCAGTGTCGAGGCCGAAGTGTTGCTGGTGGCTGCCGGCCGCACCCCCAACAGCGACATCCTGGATGCGGCGGCGGCCGGGTACGAGTTGCATCCTGATGGGCGTCTCGTGGTTGACGAATTCCAGCGGACGAATGTCGATGGGGTCTTTGCACTCGGCGATATCAGCTCCGATTACGCACTCAAGCACGTGGCCAACCACGAGTCACGGGTGGTGCAGCACAATCTCGAGTACCCAGACCGACTCATCGCGGCCGATCATCGCTTCGTCCCGGCCGCGGTCTTCACCCACCCGCAGATCGCCTCAGTGGGGCTGACCGAAACCCAAGCAACTGATCGCGGCGTGAAATACGTTGTGGCAAAACAGGAGTACGGGGGCATCGCCGCCGGTTGGGCGCGGGAGGATACGACCGGATTCCTCAAATTGCTGGCCGCCCCGGACACCGGACTGCTGATCGGCGCCCATATCATCGGACCCGAGGCCGCAACGGTGATTCAGCCGTTGATCCAGGCGATGTCGTTTGGGCAAAGCGCGCGGAACCTGGCCCGGGGGCAATACTGGATTCACCCGGCTCTGACCGAGTTGCTGGAAAACGCCCTACTCGCGCTGCCGCTCGATCCGGCCTAGCGCACCTTTGCAGATGACGGCTGACAGAAAGGAGTTCCTGTGATGGGAGCTTTGATGAGATTGGTGCACAAGATCGTTGACTCGTTGGCCCGCCGTAAGGTGCGGCGGGATGAGAATCCCGGCAGCCGCTAGGGCAACGTCAGTATCTCGGCGCCGGTCTCGGTGACCACCAGGGTGTGCTCGAACTGGGCCGTCCAGGATTTGTCCCTGGTGGTGACCGTCCATCCGTCGTCCCAGATGTCCCAGGCGATGCCGCCAAGGGTGATCATCGGTTCGATGGTGAATGTCATCCCCGGCTCGATCATGGTGGTCACACTCGGGTCGTCGTAGTGCAGGATGACCAATCCGGAGTGGAATGTGTCGGAGATGCCGTGTCCGGTGTAATCCTTGACCACGCCGTAACCGAATCTGTTGGCATAGTTTTCGATCACCCGGCCGATCACGTTGAGTTGACGACCCGGTTTCACCGCCTTGATCGCCCGCATCAGTGATTCCTCGGTGCGTTCCACCAATTGTCTGTTCGTAGGCGACACATCTCCAGCCAGGAAAGTGGCATTGGTATCGCCGTGGACTCCGTTGATGAAGGCGGTGACATCGATGTTGACGATGTCACCGTCCTGGATGAGCGTGGTATCAGGAATGCCGTGGCAGATCACCTCGTTCAAGGAGGTGCAGCAGGATTTGCTGAAGCCCCGATAGCCCAGGGTGGACGGATAGGCGTGATGGTCCAGTAGGAACTCGTGGCAGATTCGGTCCAGCTCATCGGTGGTGACACCGGGCGCTACCGCATGGCCGGCCGCAGCCAGCGCGCCGGCCGCAATCTTGCCGGCAAATCGCATCTTCTCGATGGTCTCCGCCGTTTGAACATCGTTACCGGTGCCGGGTTTCGGTGCTTTTTGTCCGACGTACTCCGGGCGCGGGATAGCGGCCGGTACGGTGCGAATTGCAGTGGGCGGGGAGGGTCTGATCAGAGCGCGAACCATGCCCCAACCCTACTGGCCGCTCAGCCCTGGATATTCGTCAGGAAGTCGCCCACCATCACGTTGGTGAAGTAGGAATCATCGCCGCCGACGATGAGCGCCGCGAAGGCCATGTCGCCGAGGTACCCGATGGTCCAGGCATGGGCACGGATCGCGCCGGTCTCATCGGAGTATTCGGCGGTGCCGGTTTTCAAATACACATCGCCGAAATTCTGCAGGCTGGTGCCGGTGCCTTCTGCGGTCACCGCTTGCATGAGCACCGGCAGAGTCTGTTTGGAAATATCCGACCGTGTCGGTATCGGTTCGTTGCTGGTGGTGGGGAGTCCGCGGAGCAGCACTGGCATCGGCATTGCTCCGTTTGCCACCGTGGCCGCCATCAACGCCGCGGAGAACGGGGTAACCAGGGTGACACCCTGGCCGAAACCATTCTCGGCCTGCTGAACGATGGAGTCGGCCACCGGCGCCTGACCGGTCAGGGTGATGGCGCCTTTGATGTCGAAGTCCAGGCCCACCCCGTACTCCTTGGCTGCGATGTTCAATGCGTCGGCCGGCAAGTCGCTGGCGACCTGCGCGAAGGTGGTGTTACAGGATTTGGCAAACGCCAGCCGGAGATCGACGGTGCCGAGATCGAACTCGTGAGCGTTGGTGATCGGCCGGGAGTCGATGACCACTCTTCCCGGGCAGGGCAGCATCGTTTCGGCTCGCAAACCGGAACCATCAATTCCGGCAGTTGCGGTGATGATCTTGAAGATTGAACCGGGCGGGTACTGACCGGACAGTGCGATCGTGCCCAGCGCGTTGGCTGCCGGATTTTGGGCCACCGTCAGGATTTCGCCAGTGGACGGCTGGATCGCGACGATGACCGCGGGTTCGGCTCTGGTGGCCACCGCGATCTCGGCTGCCCGTTGCATTCGAGTGTCCAGTGTCAGTGTCACCTTCTGGCCGGGCACGGCCGGTTGCTCGGCCAGCGTGGCCAGTTCGGCTCCGGTACTGTCCAGCGTGACGATCTGCCATCCCTTGGTTCCCTTGGTCAGCTTATCGGCCACCGGCGTCACCTGGCCCAGGAGTGATTTGGCGAAGTCTTTCGTAACCGGCAGGTTCCGGATCTCCGACGGCGTGCTGATCCCGGGGAGCGCGGCCAATTGATCAGCGACGCTCTGATAGGCATCCTCGCGGAGGTTGATCACGGTGTAACCGGCGTTCGCCTCGGCGGCCGAAATTTGGGCGCTGATCTCGTCAGCCTGCAGCGTAGGTTCGATGGGTAGCAGTATTTTCGTCAAACTCGCTGCGGTAGCGGGAATGTCGGTGATCTTGTCCCGGAAGGCCAACACGCTGTAGACCCGGATCGGGCTGACCACCTGATTGTCATCCCGGTCCACCAGGGTGCCATCGGTTGCCTTTGTCACTCGCACCACCAGACCCTGCTGGGGTCCCAGCTGCGGGTGGATATCGGCCGGGGACCAGGTGAGTTTCCAGTCTCCGTTTCGCAGCGTCCAGGTCCACTGGACGTCATAGGTCCAGGTACCGGCATCCTGGAGCTGCCACTTCACGGTGGCGGGGAGAGTGACAGTGGCGACATCCGGTTTGCTGATTTCGCCCGGTGTCACCGTGAGAGAGTCGGCCTGCAGGTCGGTGGAAACCCGATCCAGCGCCTGCGCCGCGACGGCGGGTTCTGTGGTGAGTCCGCTTGCCTTCACCGAATTGCCGGTTTGCCAGGCCTGTGCATAGGCAGCAATCGTCGGTGCCGGATCAGGTGCCTGCTCACTCGGCTGGGCGCTGCAGGCGGAAACGAACACAGCCAGCAGCAGCACCGGCGTCAGAAGTCGGATTGTTCTGGGTCTCACTCTTCAAGTATCAGGGGCGCGGCCAGGAGTTCCCGGTAGGAATCACCGGCCACCGCGGTTCGGGTGTCCTGACCGCCCGCCACCGTGTTGAGCGCTAGAACAACACCGAGGTGAATGCGGCTACCTGAGAGAATCCAACCCGGGCATAAGCTCGCCGAGCGACGGTGTTGAAGTCGTTGACGTAGAGGCAGGGGGTCCGGCCCATCCCCTCCCTGATCGCTTGCACGACGGCCGCCATCCCCACGGTGCCCACGCCCTGCCCCCGGTAGGACTCGTGGACCCAGACACCTTGAATCAGCGCGGCCTGATCGGTGAGCGCCCCTATTTCGGCCTTAAAAACTACCTGCCCGCCCTCGATCCGAACG
>JBBSUU010000066.1:0-9809 GCA_038234115.1 Mycobacteriales bacterium | reverse complement strand
GCTCACCGCGGCCGGGTCGCAGGCAGCGCCGCGCGGACAGTTGTCGCCGGCAACAGTATCCGCGCGATGAGCGAGCCGTGGCAGATTGCCGGACCCGGTCGATCCGGCTAGCCGACCGGCACTCCGACCGCAGCGCCCGCAGCGGCCAGCTCGCCGGTGATGCGCTCCACCCGGTGACGCACGTCAGCCCGCACTTGGGCTTCATCCATCGTGGTGACCACGCCGGCCCGGACCACCTGTCGGCCGGCGACAAACACGTCGGTGACATCGGTTCCGCGCGCCGTATAGTAGAGAAACGATTCTGGGTTGTGCAAGGGCGTGGCCGTCGTACCGGTGATGTCCAACATCACCAGATCCGCCTGCGCGCCGACCTCGAGTCGACCGGTGGAGCCGGTCTTGGCCGCCCTGGCGCCACCCTCGGTGGCCCAACCGAAGACCTCCTCACCGGAGAGTGCATCCGGATCTCCTACCAGACCGCGTTGCAGAATTGCCCCAGTTTTGAGCTCTTCGAACAGGTCGAGAGTGTTGTTGGACGCTACCGAGTCGGTTCCCAGGGCGATGGTGACATTGGCATCGCGGTATTGGGTGACGGGCGCGATCCCGGCGCCGAGCTTCAGATTGGAAACCGGATTGTGCGCGATGCTGACATTGTCTCGAGCCAGCAACTCCAGGTCACCCTCGATCGGGTGCACAGCATGTGCGATGTGCAGTTCGGTGTCGAACAGGCCGCGGTCGGCAACCAACCGGATTGGTGAAACACCATGCTGCGCGAGCGATTGTTCGACCTCTCGCCGGGTCTCCGACAGGTGGATCTGCACTCCGAGCTGTCGCTGTTTTGCCCTCTTCGCAACATCGGCGATAAGTTCCGGGGAGCACGTATACGGCGCATGCAGGCCGTAGGTGAGGTGAATCAGCGGATCGCCGGCGAATTCGGCGGCCAGCTCTGGCGTCTGGTCGACCACCACGGATCCGGGCTGCTCGTAGGCCAGCGGGAATCCCACGGAGTCGTAACCGAAGACGGTCGGCGCCGCACTCACCCGCATACCGGCTTCCGAAACCGCCCCGAGCAAGGTGGAATCCCAGTGGAACATATCGATGAAGGACGTTGTTCCGCTGCGCAGCATTTCGACCATCGCCAATCGGAGACCGGCGCGCATATCCTGCGCGGTCATCCGTAGTTCGAAGGCGCGCATGTGTCCGAGCCAGATATGCAGCGGCACATCGTCGGAATACCCGCGAAGCAGGGTCATGGCCGAGTGGGTGTGACCGTTGGTGAAACCGGCGATGATCAACCGACCGGCGCCATTGATATCCCCTGGTCGCAGATCACCGCGGCGCGGCCCCACGTACTCGATGACACCGTGGGAGGAAGAGAATTCGATCTCGCCATCCAGGATGACATTCCCTGCCCGAGGAACAATCGCGGCTCCGACAATGCGTGTATTTCCGGTCGACACAGCCACTTCCTTTCAAGGTCAGATGGGCTCAAACATTAAGGCCGGAGAGAGTCTTCCAGTAGCCCCAGTCGATCGTCCAGTCGTAGATATCTCCGTCGGAGGGGGAGAGTTGGACGTCGGTTCCACTCACTTCGACCGGGTCGCCGAAGAGGGACGAATCATAGAACGTCTTGGCGTCGGTCAGCGACAGGTTGACACATCCGTGGGTGACGTTGGTACTGCCCTGAGCGTCGGTGCTTGCCGGATTGGCATGGATGAACTCGCCGTTGTTGGAAATCCGGACCGCCCATTTCTCTGGGATGTTCGTATAGCCGTAGCGCGGATTCGACATCAATTTGGTATCGAAGAACTCGGTGACCACATGGATTCCCGAACGTGTGGTCAGATCGTCGTTATCGCCACCACCGCGGCCGAAGGACGCCGGGTAGGTGGCAACCGTGACGCCATCCTGTTGGACGACCAATTCGTGGGAGTTCACATCCGCGATGACGACCTGGTTGCGACCGATGGAGAAGTCGGTGGCGACATCCGCACGACCCCAGTAGCCGCCCCCGAAGTCAAGGCCGTAAACGTTGGCCTCGACATGGACCTGGGTGCCGGCCGGCCAGTAGGTCTTCGGCCGGTAATCCAGCGCCCACAGGCCGCCGTCGTGCTGAATCCAGGCCCATGCACCTTCCACTGCTGGAGAGGTGGTGATTGTGATGCCTTTTTCGATAGCGGCCCGATCGGCCGGCTCAACACCGAACGTGATCATCGCGACCGCTGCCACTCCGACCACCTCACCGTCGGTCGGCGAAATGGTGGTGCGGGCCGTGCCCTTCGGTGCGACGGTGGCGTAAGTACCGGAGATGGGGACAACGGCGCCATCAGAACCGGTCACGTTACCGGTGGCCGTGTAGGTCTTCCCGTAGCCGAGCACTTCGCCGACACTCCAAGAGGTGCCGTCAGCGCTGATGGCACCGGCCACCTGCTTGCCCTCGGGATTGGTCAGCGTGAAATCGGTGAGCTTTCCATCTGTCACGGAAACCGTGATGGGCGCAGTGGGAGAGATATTGACGCTACCGAACGCCGGGGTCGCGGTGAGCGTTGCCGGCGGTAGGGCGGGTTCCTGGGAAGTGCTGGTTGTCGAGGTGGTGCTCGATGCCGCACTGCTGGATGACCCGCTGGTGGATGTCGCCGAACTGGTCGAGCCCGTCGTCAACATCGCCGGAACGGTGGCCTGCGCCGTGGTGGCTGCGATGCCGCTGCCCGTTGCTGTCGTTTCGGCAGGAGAACTCAGATACGAAACAGCGTCATTGGCGGAGCTTTGGCTACAAGCGGTCAGCCCGGCGACCAGCGCCATTGCGGCGACCAGGGAAGCAAAACGACCTACAGAGAACAAAACCGGACCGCCTTGCTGGAAATGCGCGAACAGAAAAGTGACGCCCGAAGCAATCGTGATGAACGCCCCCGGACATCAGCCCGGAACGAGATCCAGGGCGATGTCAAAAAATCGGTTCAAGGAGCCGATCCGCGCATCCCTACGGTACCCGCCAACATCGACAGCACAGGTAGGAACCGCGTTGCCAGGAAGTGGGACGCATCACGCGGGGATGAGGTTGCGTGCGAGTTCGGGTTGGCGGGCAACCGGGTCAGCGGTGGTGACTCAGCTGAAAATACGTCGGACGATCAGCACCCCGATCAGCACCCCGACGCCGATCAATGGGAACTTGATCTTGGGGTCTGAGAGCTTTCGAACGAGTATCTGCTTACCGTCGTTCACAACCCTTTTCGGGTTGGCGCGGGTGGTCAGCTCGTCAACAGTCACGGCGAGAGCGTCTCGGGCACGCTCGATCTCCGCCTGGATGGTGTCGGCATCGCGGACCACTGTGTTCTCCTCACACGTACCTACCGACAACACAACCGCTGCCGGTAGCCAATACCCTATCGCTATGACGACCCCAACTCTGGACGTGGGAGCTAGCGCCCCCTTATTTACCCTGCAGGACGCATCCGGAAACTCGGTGAGCCTGAGTGATCATCTGGGCAAGAAGGTTTTGCTGTACTTCTACCCGGCTGCGATGACGCCTGGCTGCACTACCGAAGCCTGCGACTTCACCGCCGCCCGATCGGGTTTCGGCACCGCCGGATACGTCGTGATCGGGATCTCCCCCGACGCACCGGCCAAACTGGGCCAGTTCCGGGACAAGGAAAACCTGGACATCCTGCTGCTCTCCGACCCGGACAAGGCGGTTCTGGGCGCCTATGGCGCCTTCGGGGAGAAGAAGAATTATGGAAAAACCGTGATGGGAGTCATCCGGTCAACCTTCGTGATCGATGAAAGCGGCAAGATCGAGAAGGCTTGGCGCAATGTGAAAGCAACCGGTCA
Source organism: Mycobacteriales bacterium (assembly GCA_038234115.1). GTDB lineage: Bacteria > Actinomycetota > Actinomycetes > Mycobacteriales > Nakamurellaceae > Nakamurella. The sequence continues at coordinate 5,984 of JBBSUU010000066.1, read as the reverse complement.
CGTCGCTCGTTTACTCAAGGAATTGGGCGTCGACGGAGGCTGAGGTGGGGTTCGTCGACGTTCATTGGTTCGGTTCGCCTCTGCGCGACCGCTAAGCTGACATCCGTTGTCGCATGCGGCAGCGGATGGGGCCGTAGCCCAATTGGCAGAGGCACACGGTTTAGGTCCGTGCCAGTGAGGGTTCGACTCCCTTCGGCCCCACACACTGTTTCTCACACCAGTACCGAGCTGAGCAACAGACTGGTTTCGCTGTTCACCACGCCCTCGATAGCGCGGATCTGCCCAAGAAGACGATCGAATCCGGCAAGACTGTCGGTGCGCAGTTCCGCCACCAGGTCCCACCCACCATTGGTGGTGTGCAGCGATTCCACCTCTGCCAGTCCCCGCAGTTTTCTGATGACGGCGTCGGTGGTCCTGCCCTCGACCTCTATCAGGGCAATGGCGCGTACCGTCGAGGGATCATGATTCTCTCGCACACGCACCGAGAACCCAATAACAGTACCGCTTTCCATCAGCCGTTCCAGACGCGCGGTGACGGTGGCCCGGGTTACCCCCAACTGGCGGGCGAGGCCGGCGACCGGTTCTCGGGCATTCACCCGTAGCAGTGCCAGTAACCGCTGATCCAGATCGTCCATAGTGCGCATTGTAGGATTGGATCGGTCAATTAGTAAAGTCGGTAGCACAAAATGATCCCTATTTTACATTGTGGTTAGCTATCCGCACTCCGTACGGTGAATCAACACCCTAAGGAGTTCCCATGTCCGTGCAGGCCCCGGCAGCCGTTGTGATGATCCGACCGCACCATTTCCGCCCCAATCCGGAAACTGAGGTCGACAACGCCTTTCAGAGTCGCCCGTCCATCGACCGGCAAACGCTGGCCACCCGGGCCTTCGACGAGGTCAGCGGCGCGGTCGAACTCCTGCGCTCCCATGGCGTGCGGGTGCACTTGTTCGAGGACGAAACCGACCAGACACCGGACAGTGTGTTTCCGAACAACTGGGTCTCGACCCATTCGGGTGGGCACATCGCCCTTTACCCGATGTCAATGCCCAACCGGCGACGCGAGCGGCGCTTTGATGTGATCGAGATGCTCAAGCGGGAGTACCGGGTGCAGGACGTCATTGACTATTCGGGCCTGCAGTACGACAACATCTTCCTCGAGGGCACCGGTGCCATGGTGCTGGATCACCTGACCCGTATCGCTTATGTTGCCAGGTCTGCGCGCGCTAATCCCATTGCACTAGAACGCTTCTGCACGAATTTTGGCTACGAGCCGCTGGTTTTCGACGCCGCCGACCAGGCCCGGGTGCCCTGTTATCACACCAATGTGATGATGTGCGTCGGAACCGAATTTGCCATGGTCGGCCTTGAGATGATCAGCGATCTCGCCCGTCGGCAGGAGATCGCGGAGCGACTTGTCAGCCCGGGTCGGCAGTTGATAACACTGGCTCACGACCAAATCGGCAATTTCGCTGGAAATGCCATTGAGTTACGTGGTACCCGGGGGCGAATACTCGCATTATCGAGCCGTGCGGACTCCTCGTTGAGCGTTGACCAACGACGGATCATCGAAAAGTCCTGCACCATAGTGCCCATCGAGGTCCCGACCATCGAACTGGCCGGCGGCTCGGTGCGCTGCATGATCGCCGGCGTGCATCTGGAACGGCGGCCGGAGTGGCTTTTGCCGGATCGGATTCCGAAGTGCCAGCTCTGAGTCAGTTCCGAAGGTAACCCCGGATCAGTAGTTGTCGCTGCCGTCGGGATCGAAGATGTGCATCGCGGCTTCCTCCGCGCTTGCCGCACCGCCGGAGAACCCGACGTCCTCACCGATCAAGGCCTTCTCGTTGTCCTCGTAGCTGCCTTCACCCGAGTCGACGAGTCGGCCGGCCCGTGCGTCACCGACTTCCAAAGCCTCGACCTCACTGTTGTCCTGCGCAGCGGCCAACACATCGACGTCCGGCGTCTCTGCGGCCAACAATTCGTCCAAGGTCAATCCCTCGTGCTCTTCGGACTCGGTGGGAATTTTGGTATTCGGCTCATGATCCGGCGGTGAGTAGCCCTCATCAAGTGGGTCTTCCAACCCTCGATCGAGCAGCGTGTCCTGGGCGCTGAGCTGCTCGGTGTCGGAGTCCCCGCTTCCATCTGCGCGGTTGGTGTCGCCTGCGTCGTCGATTTCAAAACTCTCTTCGGCCATCAGTGATCCTCTCGATTCGCAGCGACCAAGCCGGCCGCCACCAGTTCTGCACTTCTCAACCTATTCATACCCGCCCCGTTCAATTCCCACCCGCGGGGTCACCCACATCATGAGATGTACAGTGCTGCTTTCAGTTTGGGCACCATCAAGGCGGTGGCGATGCCTCGGTGAGATCGCTCATCCTTCTCCGCCGCCGATAGCTCTGCTGAACTGCGTCCGTCGGAATCATCCGGCACAAAAATCGGGTCGTACCCAAAGCCATTCATGCCACGAGGTTCTCGGATGATTCTCCCGCGCCAATCACCACGCACCACTTCCGATGAGCCGTCCGGCAGTGCCATGGCCAGGACGCAGACAAAGTCGGCGCCCCGTCGTTCGTCCGGCACATCGCTGAGCTGGGCGAGGAGCAGCCGGTAGTTCGCCACATCCTTGCCGTGCTCCCCAGACCAACGCGCTGAGAGCACCCCCGGCATCCCATTCAACGCATCGGTACAGAATCCGGAATCGTCGGCGAGGGAGATCTCACCGGTCTCACGAGCCGCCTGCATCGCTTTGGCCAACGCATTTTCTTCGAAGGTCGCACCGGTCTCCGGCTCTTCGGGGTATTGCGGCACATCGGCCAGTCCCAAAACGGTTACCTGGTCACCCAGAATGCGCTGCAATTCGGCCAGCTTCTTGGCATTACGCGTGGCCAACAGGATTCGGGACATCAGCGGCGGCCCTTCGTCGGTGCGGGGAGTGGTTTCGGATAAGGCAGCGCAAGCGCCTGCCGTTGCAGTGCGGCCAGCGTTTCGATGCCCGCCAGCGCGCTGTCGATCATCGTGTTCATTGTCTTACGGGAGAACGTTGCACCCTCGCCGGTACCCTGCACCTCGACGATCGTGCCGGCGTCGGTGCCCACCACATTCATGTCCACTTCGGCGCGGGAATCCTCCTCGTAGGGCAGGTCCAAGCGGACCCGTCCGCCAACGACACCGACCGACACGGCCGCGATCTGGCACGAGAGAGGTTGCGGATCAGCCAACGATCCGGCCGCCCGGAGCCAGGTGATCGCGTCGGCCAACGCAACGTAGGCGCCCGTAACAGCCGCCGTCCGGGTGCCACCGTCGGCCTGCAGCACGTCACAGTCAACGGCGATGGTGTTCTCTCCCAGCGCGGCCAGATCGATACAAGCTCGCAGCGATCGGCCGATCAGCCGACTGATCTCATGGGTGCGACCGCCGATCCGACCCCGGACCGATTCCCGTTCACCACGGCTGTGGGTGGCCGAGGGCAACATCGCATATTCGGCGGTCAGCCAGCCCAGGCCCGAGCCCTTGCGCCAGCGTGGAACACCCTGGGTTACCGAGGCCGCACACACCACTTTGGTGCCGCCGAACTCCACGAGCACCGAACCTGCGGGATGCAGTTGATAACCGCGGGTGAAACTTACCGGGCGCAGCTGGTCATCTTCTCTGCCGTCATTTCTTGCCATCCCACCAGGCTAGAGCAGCGCCGCCCGGCCTCCCGCCGGCGACCGCAGCTACCCGCCCGCCGTCGGAAACGGGTTGGGGCCGGCATCGACCACCTTCGGTTGCTTGGCTTTGCGCGGTCCGTCCGCCTTCGCGACCAAGAATGCGGCGAGCACGCCGCCGATCGCACCGAACAGGTGCGCCTGCCAGGAGATCCCGTTTGCGGCGGGAAGAACACCCCAGAAGATGCCACCCCAGATCGCCAGCAGTACCAAGCCCAGCAGAATCTGCCAGCCATTCCGAGTAAAGACGCCGCGCACCACCAGGTAGGCGAGCCAACCGAAGACGATTCCAGAGGCACCGATGATCACCGTGTTGGAACCGCCGGTCAGCCACGTTCCCAGTCCGGAGACCAGCCAGACCAGCAGGGTGACCGCGACAAACTGCTTGGCACCGTGGACCATCAGCAGGAAACCGAACACCAGGAATGGAATGCTGTTGGCGAACAGGTGCCCCCAACTGCCGTGGACGAACGGCGAGGTGATGACCCCGACCAGACCGTCCAGTTGACGCGGCAGGACACCGGCGAACCTGGTGATGCTGTTGTCGACCGAGGTCGGTGCAAAGGTCTGCACCAATTGCACCAGATACATCACCACCAGGAACGCACCCGGCACGATCACGGCCTGCTGCCAACGGGCCGGCAGCAGATCCCTCTTGGTGGGTTTGGTGGCAGGGGTTGCGGCCGGCAGTGTCATACCCTCCAGATTAGGCCAGATTGCGCCACCGGGATCAGGGGTAACCCCGACTTCTCCCCTGATTCCGATTCCGGGTCAGTTCAGCAGAGCCACCACAAGAGAGCCCTGCAGCGAGGTCAGCCACTGATAGACGTTGAACATCACTTCGCCACCGCCGTCCAGCTCGGGGCGGTCCAAATTGGGCATCCCGTCCTCGGTGGATATTTCCAATCGGACGCCGAGTGCGAGCCGGATATCGTTGATCGCCGACGTCCAGGAGTTCGCCAGTTCCTCGCTCAGCCGCACCACACCGCCGCCCAGTGGCAACGAATCCAGGAGGGCGACCGCGGCGCTGTCTTTCTGGGTCAGGAGATCCGGCTCGTACAACACTCGTAATCCGCCGGCGAGGACTTCATCATCGCGATGGAAGTCCGGCAGCAGCCTGGCCAACGCGGGGTCTTCGGGCGCGGTGCTCGGTGCGGTCTGAATACCGGTTATGGCATCGAGCGGGTCAGCCGGCGCCTCGGCCCGACGGCCGGCCAGCAGTTGCCGCACCTGATCGAGCAGATCGGCCAACAATTCGACCTCGACCGGCTCCAGCTGAGCAACGATACGGCCACGCTGGCGTTTGAAGTCGGCCACTACTTGTCCTGCTGCATGGTGGCCCACAACCCGGCACCCTGCAGTTTGGCAACGTCGGCCTCCATCGACTCGCGGCTACCGGAGGACACCACGGCGCGCCCCTTGTGATGCACATCCGACATGAGTTTCTCAGCCTTGGGTTTGGGATGGCCGAGAAGTTTCATGAATACATAGGTGACGTAATCCATCAGGTTGACCGGATCGTTCCACACGATGGTGATCCAGGGCACGTCAGCAGCGGTGACCTCGTCGGCGACCTCGGTCGTTTCGATGGCGGGAGCGCTGGACACGACGACCATTCTTCCACGTCCTGTGACAACCGTGACCCGAGGTAAGAATTCGAGGAGTCCCGCTGGCCCTGTTGCCGCCCTGCCTCGTAGGCTCGTCACCATGACGGACGTATTACGCAGCAATTCCTCCACTCGGTCGACTGCACTCATGACCGACCATTACGAGTTGACGATGCTGCAGGCCGCGCTTGCGGAGGGCACGGCGGGGCGAAATTGCACCTTCGAGGCCTTCACCCGGCGGTTGCCGGAGGGGCGCCGCTACGGGGTGGTTGCCGGAATCGGGCGAGTCGTCGAGGCGCTGGAGAATTTCACCTTCGGTGATGCCCAACTTGCGCGGCTCGAACCGATCTTGGATGCACCGACCATCAAGTATCTCGCCGAATACCGCTTCGATGGTGATATCGACGCCTATCCCGAAGGGGAACTGTTCTTCCCCGGCTCCCCCATCCTCACGGTGCGAGGCAGTTTCGGATCGGCGGGCATCCTGGAAACCCTCCTGCTCTCGATCCTGAATCATGATTGCGCGATCGCCTCGGCCGCGGCTCGGATGGTGTCGTTGGCCAATGGGCGCAATCTGATCGAGATGTGTTCACGGCGTACCCACTAAGAATCAGCTGTGGCCTGCGCGCGCGCGGAGTATCTGGCCGGATTCACCTCGACATCCACTCTG
>JBBSUU010000065.1:0-9829 GCA_038234115.1 Mycobacteriales bacterium | reverse complement strand
GGATTTCCGGCTGCTGCAGAACAAGACGGTGAGCCAGAACATCGGGTTTGCCCTGGAGGTCATCGGCAAGTCACGCGCCCACATCAAGAAGGTGGTCCCGGAGGTTCTGGATCTCGTGGGGCTGGAGGGCAAGTCGAGCCGGTTGCCGCACGAACTGTCCGGTGGTGAGCAACAGCGTGTCGCCATCGCTCGAGCATTCGTCAACCGCCCCCTCCTCCTGCTGGCGGATGAGCCGACCGGAAACCTCGACCCGGACACCAGTGGCGACATCATGCTGCTGCTGGAGCGGATCAACCGAACAGGCACCACGGTCCTGATGGCCACCCACGACAATCACATCGTCGACTCGATGCGCCGCCGCGTCATCGAACTACAGCTTGGAAAGATCGTCCGGGACGAATCCCGCGGCGTTTATGGCGTCGGTCGCTAACAAGCCGTCCACAGACTTTAGGCACGGCATACAAGTAGCCAGCGCCAGCACGAGAGGAACAAATGCGAGCCGGATATATGTTCAGTGAGGTCGCTACTGGCCTGAGACGGAACATCACGATGACAGTCGCGATGATCCTGACGACCGGGATCTCCCTGGGCTTGCTCGGAGGTGGGCTGATCATCGCCCGCATGACCGACAAGATGAAGCAAATCTTCGGCGACAAGGTCGAGGTCACCATCTACTTGACCGACGATCAATCCAGGACTGATCCGAACTGCACGCAGGCCATCTGCGCCGACCTGCTCAAGCAGATCACCGCAGATGTCGAAGTCGAGCGGGTCAACTACGAGACCCAGGCAGCAGCTTACGAGCGCTACAAGCTGGCATTTGCCAATCAACCCGAACTGATCGAAATCGGTTCACCAGAGGCACTTCCGGCGTCTTTCCATGTGACGTTGAAGGATCCAGAGCGCTATCAGATCATCATCGATGAGTACAAGGACAGGCCTGGCGTCGACACGGTCAGCGACCAGAGCGCCTTCCTCGAACGGTTGTTTTCACTACTCAACGGACTGAGAAACGCGACTATCGCCATTGCCATCGTGCAGGCCGTCGCGGCGTTCCTGCTGATCAGCAATATGGTCCAGATCGCTGCCTATACGCGAAGAACCGAAACCGAGATTATGCGGCTGGTCGGCGCCTCCCGATGGCGAACACAGTTGCCGTTCATCATCGAAGCGGTGGTGGCGGGTGTCATCGGTGCTGCCCTGGCCCTGGGCGGTTTGATTGCCGCAAAGATATTCTTTGTCGACCGAGCTCTCGCCGCGCCTATCAGGGCCGGCATCCTGCCGGCCGTCGACGAATCTTACTTCTTCTACGTCGGGCCGATTCTGGGCGTCGTCGGCGCTGGGTTGGCTGCGGTATCGGCCTACTTCACCCTCCGGTTGTACGTTCGCCTGTAACGGGGCAGCTAATCTGGAGTGGTTATGCCAAAAGAAACCGGACGCAAGCAGATCGCCTCGAACCGCAAGGCTCGGCACGACTACGCCATCCTCGAGACCTACGAGGCCGGCATGGTGCTTACCGGTACCGAAGTGAAGTCCCTTCGGGAAGGACGTGCTTCTCTGGTGGATGGATATGCCACCATTTCCGAGGATGAAGTCTGGTTACGAGGCGTGCATATCCAGGAATACCTGATGGGCACTTGGACAAACCACACTCCACGACGACCGCGAAAGCTGTTGTTGCACAAGCAGGAAATCCGCAAGCTGCGGGCGGCGCTGAAGGAATCAGGAGTTTCCTTGGTGCCACTGACCATGTATTTCAGTGACGGTAAGGCCAAGATCGAACTCGGGTTGGCCAAGGGGAAGAAGTCCTGGGACAAGCGGCAGGACATGGCCAAACGCGATGCAGACAAAGAAATGGCCAAGGTCGCGGGTCGTCGGTTCAAGGGTATGGAGTAGGGATTCTTTTCCATGGAACCAGACGGCGGGTTCGCCCGTCGTAGGAATATGCGAATCCACCATGTTCTGAGCGTGCTGGTTTTTACCGTGGTTGGGGCCGCATGCTCGGTCGGTGGCGCCGCGACTCGAGCGGATCCGGGACCGGGAGACCCTTGGCTGGGTGCCAACTGTCGAGACATCGGAGTGGCTGCCCCGACTCAGTTGGGCCATGACCAACCTATTGTCCTGTCGATCGGGTCCAGCGGACCTTGGTTCCAACCCTTGTTGTCGCAGTCACTGATTATTTACGCAGACGGGACAGCGGTGCGCACCGAATATTCGCAGGCGCCATCGCTGACCACGCTCACTGCCGGCTACTTGCCGTTCTGCGCCTTGGAACAGGCGAAACGCGATCTGCAGGACATGTTGGGCAATGATTTCGGCTCTCCGCAAATCACCGATCAGGCCGTTGCCTGGATGGTCTTGACGGAGCCTGGCGAGCAGGATCAGCGACTCTCGGTCTATGCGCCCGGTCAGGAGGACGAGCTCAATCGTGCTCAGCGGAACAATCGGGAGCGATTTGGTGCTCTCGAAGTCGGTCTGGACAAGGCCTTGGTTGAACTGAGCGACTATCAACCTGATCGAATTGCGATCCGCGCCAAGGACGGCGCCGATAATGGCGCGCTGGGGACCGCGGGCGAGCCGTGGGTGAAGTGGTCGGCGCGGCCCCTGAGCCAAATCATGGACGGGCAAACCTGCGCGGTTCTCAGCGGGGACGACGCGAAACTGGTCGGCCAGGACCTGACCGGCAAGGTATCAATCGAGGATCTCGATCCCAGCCCCAATCTAGAGATTGAGATAGCGGTGCTGCCGCCGGGTATCCAGGCTTGCTGACCGGCTGAGATGTCACCGGCTAACATTTGCCCGGTGACCCCTCCGGTTGAGATTCCCAGTACCGAGATCGCGCTCCATGCGTTGGAACTGCTGATGGAAACAACGGCTCCGGCCATCATGAATCACAGCATGCGGACATACCTGCACGCCTATTTTGCCGGTCAAGAACTCGACATCCCAGTGGACGCCGAACTGCTCTACCTGGCTTGCATCCTGCACGATATCGGCACCGCCGAGAGATTTAACGGCGGTCAACGATTCGAAGTCGATGGCGCCGATGCCGCAGCCGGATTCTTGATCCGTGAGGGTCTATCCGAAGCGGGTGCGGATTTGGTGTGGCAGGCCATCGCACTGCACACGTCGCCGGGGATCGCCGAACGGCGGACCGGAATTGTGCAACTGACCAGGCTGGGAGTGCGAGCCGATTTCGGGGGTCGCCGATTCGGGACCCCCGAGCAGCAAGGGATCATGGACAACTCGCTGCCACGGCTTGAAATCGAAACGGTACTGGCAGATGCGGTAATCGAGCAGGCGCTGACCAAACCGGACAAGGCGCCGCCGGCAAGCTGGCCCGGACTGCTGGTGGCCGAATATCGCACCAATCCCCGCCCGCCGGGCACGCGGTCGCCCGTGTTTTGAGCGGGTCGGTAAGCCACCTGCAGTAGGGTTCGTGGGTGGGTCGGCAATCCGCCCGCGAATCCAGTTCAGCAGGGAGTATCACAAGTGGTCGTGGCATTGCCGCCGCGGATGCCGCGTGAGGTTTGGGTACTGGTAGCCGGAAGTTTCGTAGTGGCAATCGGTTTCGGCCTGGTGGCACCGGCTTTGCCGACCTACGCCAAGAGTTTCGGTATCACCACGACAGCAGTCACAATCATCATCTCGGCGTTTGCGGCCAGCCGTCTGATCTTCGCGCCGGTGGCCGGGCGATTCCTGCTTCGATGGTCCGAGCGGCCGGTTTATCTCACGGGCTTGGGAATCGTCGCTGTGTCCAACGTGGCCTTCGCCTTCGCGCCCGCCTACGAGTGGCTCATCGCAGCGCGGGTATTTGGTGGCATCGGATCGACGATGTTCACCATTTCCAGTTTTGCCCTGCTGATCAGGGTGACACCGCCGGCCATCCGCGGCAAGGCATCCGCCCTGTATTCGACAGGGTTCTTGATCGGCAACATCTCCGGCCCACTGCTGGGTGGGTTATTGGTGGGCTTCTCCATCCGGGCGCCGTTCCTTTTCTACGCCGGAGCGCTGGTGATAGCGATGGCTCTGGTCCAGTTCCTGCTCGGCCGCGGCCCCGCCGCACCGGCGAAGGTAATCAGTCAGGTGCCGACGATGGGAGTGCTGGAGGCATTCAGATCAGCTGCATTCCGAGGAGCGCTGGCCTCCAGCTTTAGTGTTGGTTGGGCCGTCTATGGCATTCGGATCGCGTTGATTCCACTGTTTGTCGGCGAGATCTTGAACGAGCGACCGTCAGTTTCCGGTTATGCACTCACGGTTTTTGCCGCCGGTAATGCCGCGGTGCTGCCCTTTGCCGGCCGGTGGGTGGACCGATTGGGCCGCAAACCTGCCGTCATGGCCGGACTGCTCATTTCCGCCGTTGCCACCGGTTCGATAGGTGTCAGCGGTAGCACGCTGATGCTTCTGATCGTTTGCTTTGTCGGCGGCATCGGGTCGGGGCTGATAACCCCCGGCCAGCAAGCTGTCGTCGCGGATGTGGTTGGCGGCCGCCCGGCGGGCCCGGTATTGGCGGCTTTCCAGATGTCCTCCGATATCGGAGCGGTGACCGGACCGGTGATTGCCGGCATCCTGGTGGACGCCCAAGGCTTCGGTTTCTCATTCATCGTGGCCGGGGCAGTTGTGGGTCTTGCCTTCCTGCCGTGGTTGTGGGCGCCGGAAACGTTGCCTAGCAAACAAACCGGTACCGCCAAAGAATAAGGTTGGGTAGACTGGAAAATGTTGGCGCAATAGCTCCAGCAAAAGCAGTTCTGACGCGGGGGTGATTGGTTTCGACAGCGGATGTCCAGTGAGGGGAAGCGTGTCGAGGAAGGCGACGATGATCTCGTTAACCAATAATGTCGCAAAAAATCAAGCGCCGACAATAGTCAGCGCGAATTCGCCCTCGCCGCCTAAGCGCGAGTAGCGATTCCGTCAGCCTGGGCAGGCCTCCAGCCCAGTTCCTGGCGTCGACTAGGAGGATTACCTTCCGCATCGGTTACGGATGTTGATGGGAAATCAAACAGTGACTGGGCCCGTCACATTGGCTAGTTTGCAAGATCAATGGGGTCAAGTAGAGACGTAGCAAACTACACACGTAGAAGACCTCACGAAGCAACGTTGGACCCGGGTTCGATTCCCGGCACCTCCACTACCAAATGCCCGGTCCCGCAACTCGCGGGACCGGGCATTTGGCAATCCCGGGCTAGAACCAGGGGCCACTTCGTAGTGAATACTCCCGCCGAACGTGGACAAACTCGATCAGACACAGGGTGCCGGCGACGGCTACCGAGACTATCGACCACAGCGTCCAGTTATTTTCCGGAAACGGATTCTCAGCGCGGCTGACCAGATAGATCCCGAGGATGCGCCAGTCCCCGAATCCGGGGATAGCGGGACCGAAGGCGGTGGCGGCGAGAATGAGAAAGCTTGCGATCGAAGGCAGTGCCGGGTGCGCATCAACGGCGGCGAGTTGGTAGGTCGCAAAGTAGTACAGGCAGCCGAGAAAGAAGAACCCGATCCATGCCATGAGTAGAAACTTGAGCATGGACAGCACCCGGCCGGTGATGCCTTCGTAGGCTCCTTGCTCCACATAGAGTTCGCCGCCGCGAAACTCGAAAAGGCCGGCCCGACTCAGCCCGTAGAGGATTCCGATGACGACGGCAAAGCGCAGCAGGGGGCGCAGTAACGACAGAGTGGCACGGGGCTTGAGGCCCAGCGGGACGAACACCCAGAGCACCGCGCACACCGCGACGGTGACCAGCGAACCCCAGAGTGCGGCACTGAGGACGTTCCACAGCGAGGCCTCCGGATAGTTCCAGATGGCGGCCGGATTGAAATTGATGGCAAGCAGAATGAACACGACGAGCGTGACGATCCTTCTGGCGTGTTGCAGCCGTCCCAAGCCGATATTCTCCCGCATCGGATATACCCCGACCGGCTTGAGAATGACGGTCGCCCACCAGGTCGGGAAGATCAGCAACATGGGTTCGCCGAGGTGGTACCGCCGAAGAACAGCGGCAAATCCGGTGGTCGGGCTCGGACTCACCGAAGGGTCGGCCGGGCCGGGTGACGTCGAAGGCATGGCTGATGATAACGGGACAAAACGGACTGGCAATGGGCTGAGGGTGAATGCGGACCCGGCTCGGTTGTTTTCCGGTCGACCCTGACGCCAATACCCGAGGAAGGCGACGACGCGTCGATCTACGCCAAGCCCGGAAACCAAATGGCGGCGAAGGGTTTTCACCATTCCGGCCTCGCCGGCGCACCAGGCGTATTGCCGCGCTCACTTAAGTCCTTATTGGATCCTGCTCAGCTGCTGGAAGCTTGCGCCATGCCTGATACCAGTTCGCGTCCTGGGGTAGCGGGGTGAACCTGATCCCGGGCAGTGGCAGCATGACTGTGATTCGCAGGAAACTGGGCGAGAGCCGTCCAAGGCGCCCGACGGCTACCCGAAAGGCAGGGCGGGCTGGGACGGTAGGTCCGTGTGGGTACCTCACGGGGACAGTTTTTCTTTGAGGTGATCCTAGCCATATCGCACGGCTTCACTGGAGGCGCCGATAGCCCGTGCTGGCTGCTCGGTCGACCATGCCGGTATCGAAGAGCAGACGCCTGAGAGCGGCAACATCGTTGTAGACCGGTCGGAGTGATTCATTGACCTGCGCTTCGGTGAGCTCCCGATCAAAAGGCAAGAGCTGTACCACCACTCGGCAGATTTCGACCTTCTTGATCTCATCCTCGGGAACAACGGTCAGACGCCCGTGGCGGAAAAATCGGGATGTCATCGGGCGTTCGGCGATAGCCCGCGCCAGCGGCGCCAAGCTATCGAGAGCTTCGACACTCTCCCAGCGGAGACAGAGATCAGAGATGAGGCTGTTCTCCTGGATCGTGAGCAACCCAGCCTCGATCAATCGCGACGATTCTTTCCCGATCTCCTTGACAGTCCGGCCAAGGGCAGTGCTCAGCGCGCTGAAAGTGGTGCTCTCCCCGGATTCGACACGGAGGCTCACCGCTGCCAGAAGTGCCTGCCGTTTGGTCGATGCCAGCACGCTCAGCAGTATGGCTGCGCGGTGAATGGGGTCGGTAAAGTTGGTGTGAGGCTTTGGCCTAGGGTAAACACGAAGAACATCTTTATCCTGCTATTTGACGTCCAATCAGGGGAAGCCGGTGAAAGTCCGGCGCTGTCCCGCAACCGTGTGTCCATCGAGAGATTTTCGGTGGGCGAGCCGGAGTGCCTGATCGGACGGGAGAATCGCTCCAAACACTGTCGTGGATTGCAGACTGGGGCTCGCACCTATTTAATTCTGCCGCTGTGATGCAGTTGTAGACGGTGTGCGGGCTTTCTTTCGGGCATTCCCGAAAGAAAGGTCTGAACTTGAAGTCATCCTTGCGATCTCGTGCCGGTCGGCTGCTTACCATCGGCGCTGCCGTTGCGATGAGCATGCTGACGGTGACGCCGGCACAAGCCGCATCTGCCGGATCCGCCCCAATCGAATTTGCGCCAGTAACCGACGCCGATTCGGCGCCTTCGGAAGAAGCTCTAGCGCCCTCGGACGAAGCAGCTGTGCCGTCAGAGGAAGTGGCTGCCCCTACTGCGGAAGCTCCTGCACCTTCCGGGGAAGCTCCTGCATCTGCTGGGGAAGCTTCACCCCCAGTGGTGTCCGGAGAGGCGTGTGCGCCGGGGACCGGCGTGACCGTGGTGGTGAATTTCGTTCCGGCGCTCGGTGGCATCCAGCTGCGCTGCGCGATCGGATCGCAGCAGAGCTATAAGTCAGCACTGGAGAGTGTGGGCTTCACGCTTGAAACCTATGCTTTTAGCTTCGGAAATGTCCTATGCAAGATCGACGGAGTTGGCACCGACCAAGATAAGTGTGCCAATTTCTCTGGCGAGCTGAGTTGGGCAAACTGGATCAACGTCGAGGGCGGTGCAACGTCGGGCAACTTCACTCCGGATTGGCAGTCTGCATCCACCGGTATCGATGGCGGTGCTCTTGCCACCGACACCTATATTGGTTTCTCCCAGGCAACCGGTGCTGATTACCCGGGGGCCGGCCCGCAGACGGAGCTGCCGCCGGTGAATGCCGCTGTCGAACCGGCAGCATATGGGCCGGCCGCGGGCAGTGCGCTGGCTGCCGCAGGTTGGATCGGGCGTCAGGTGCAGGCCGGTGACGGACTGCTGAACGGCAGCGTCGGCTTCACGACCGACGCCATCTATGCGTTGGCCGCAGCAGGTGTGGGCGGGGATGTCATTGACAAAGCGGCGCAGCAGATCTTTGCTTCCGGCACTACCTATGTAGGCAAAGCCGATGTGCGGGCAGCAAAATCGGGTGCCATTGCGAAGACGGCGCTGGCGCTGCAGATTGCCGGTCTGGACCCGACCGTCTTCCCGGCCGACGCCGGTACCCGGGACCTGATCGGCGATCTGCGGGACATCCAGAATGCGGATGGAACCTTCGGCTCCTCGGCGAACCCCTATCCGTTCGCCCAGGCACTTCCGATTCTCGCGCTGGCACGTACCGTTTCCGGTGCTCCGGAATCGGCACTGACCTGGTTGGTGTCGCAGCAGTGCGCTGACAAAGCAAGCTCGGAGTTTGGCTCCTTCTACGGGTACTACTCAGAAGGCGCCCCGCCGATCTGTGAATCCGGCGACTCGGATTCCACGGCGATGAGTGTGCAGGCCCTCTTGGCCGCGGGTGTTCCGGCGAGTGATCCGTCCATCCTGGCAGCGCAGAACTGGCTGATCACGGCGCAGGCGGCTGACGGAGGGTTGGGTGCGAACTCCAACTCGACCGGCCTGGCCGGTCAGACCTTCGCGGCACTGGGCGATGTGGATCACGCTGCATCGGCGGCCGGTTACATCGGTGGACTCCAGTTCAGCTGTGACACGGTCAATGTGGCCAATAGCGCGATTGTTGCCGAAAATGTAGGTGCCATTTCCTATGACGTCGCGGGATTCAACGACGCGATCGAATTCGGTATCGACGATTCAAATCTCGGCACCATCCAGTACGCCACCGTGCAGGCCGTGTTCGGTCTGGGCACCCCTGCCTTTGGGTCGCTGACCGCTGAAGGCGCCGAGGCAGGACTCCCCACGGTGCCTGATTGCACACCGGCGGCCGTGCCGGCTTCGTTCACCTTGAATGTCACCTCGGGAGCACCCGGCGACGTGATTCCATTTGCAGGTAGCGGTTTCTCGGCTGCTGAGACGGTTACCTTCACGTTGAATTCCACCCCGATCGACCTGGGTAGCGTGACCGCTGACGCCGCCGGGAACATCGTTGGCAGTTTCACCGTTCCGGCCAGCGCTGAAGTCGGGGACCACACCGTGGTCGCTGCCGGTCTGAGCTCTGGGGTAGTGGTCAGTGCTGCTTTCACAGTTCGGGCCGCTGTCACTTCGCCGGTGAAAGAGCCCGCGGTGACAAAGCCCGCGGTGACAAAGCCGGGTGACCTGGCAGCGACTGGGGCCTCGTCGGCCACCCTGCCGCTGCTGGTGACCGCAGCTTTGCTCCTGGTGATCGGTTGCGCGCTACTGGTCTCGGTGCGATACCGGCGGTCGGAGCAGGTCTAGTGTTCGTTAGCCTTTCCCGGTTGCCGGTAGTCCGCAGCGTCGGGGTCACAGTAGTGGCCCTGGCGCTGCTGGCGCTGGGCGCGCCGGCAGCCGCGGCGGCCTCGCCATCGGTCTCAGCCGGATCAGTTGTTGCTGGTTCGGTTTCCAATATTGCCAAGGACCGTTCCTGTGCGGCCGGTGCAACTCTGGTCGTGATCGATTTCGGCTCGCTGGGGGGCGTGAGCACCGGATGCGCTGCCGGCCTTGGGGCCGGCGCGACCGGCAAACAGGCGCTGGCAGCGGCTG
>JBBSUU010000064.1:0-9865 GCA_038234115.1 Mycobacteriales bacterium | reverse complement strand
GATGACGTCGGCATGTCGTGGGCGTCTGGTCAACCTGGTGAACGTATCCGGGTTCATCGTGTCCAACGAGACGTTCAACCGGTCGAGGCCGGCCTCCTTGAGCCGGACTGCTTTACGCACCAGCCCGAGACCATTGGTCGTCAGCGACATTTCGGGACGCCCGGGAAGTGCAGCCACATCGGTGATGATGTCCAGGATGCCTTTACGCAGGAGTGGTTCACCGCCGGTGAACCGCACCTCGTTGATACCCAGGGACTCCACGCCAATGCGAATCAGACGCACCAACTCATCATCGGTCAGCAGGTCCGGAGCGGGCAGCCAATCCAAGCCCTCCGCGGGCATGCAGTAGGTGCAGCGTAGGTTGCATCGGTCTGTCAACGACACCCGCAGATCAGTGGCGGCGCGACCGAAGCGGTCGATCAAACCCGGAAGGTTGGGACGGTCGGAGACATCGTCCGGTCCGGCGACCGCCGGCTGATGGCTCGATTGTCCACAGCCGCCGACACTGGGCGCAGCTTCGGCGGGGGGCCCGCCGAAGCGAGGTAAACCCAAGGGGACAGCGGTCATGAATCCCAGCCTAGCCGGAGCGGTCAGGTGGCCGGGTCCGACCGTCGGGAGCGGTCTGGCGTGCTCCCTGGGGAGGACAGCGCCGGTGGAGCGGCTATCGCGGCCAAAACCAACAGTGTGGCCGCAACTGCGGCTGTAGCCTGCCAGTGCCCAACCGCATACGCGGCCCCCAGTAACGGGCCGCCGACGGACGAGCCAGCGTAATAAAAAAGCACATATCGACCCGCGGCCAGCGAAGGCCTGGCCGTGCCGGCCGGAGCCAGACCGCTGGCAATGGAGTGGGCAACGAAAAAGCCGGCCGTCAGAAAACAAACGCCGATAACCACGAGCGTCAACGGCTGCGCCAAGGTCATCGCAACGCCAAGCACCGCCACCAGCAATCCGCCGGCCATCGCCCAGCGAGCCCCGACCCGAGCAACCAGCCTGCCGGCCCGGGCGGAGCTGACGGTACCGGTCAAATAGGCAAGGAAGACCAGGGATGCCACGCCCGGGCTCAGCGAATAAGGCGGCGCCTCCAGTCGATAGGACAGGACGTTGTAGACCCCGACAAACGCCGCCATGGCCAGGCCACCGACCAGGTAGAGGCGCATGCGGTCGAAATTGCGGTGGTGGGTTGATCGACTGACGGCCGCGGCAACACGGACGGGCCTGCGGATACCGCTGGGCAGCAGGACTTTGGCTGCCACCGCGCAACCGAGAGACAACACGGCCACGCCGAGAACGGCGCCTCGCCATCCCCACCAGGTGGCCAACCCACCGGACACCAACCGACCCGTCATGCCGCCGACGGTGGTGCCTGCGATATACAGTCCGCTGGCAAAACTGATATGCCGCGGATGGATCTCATCATTGATCCAGGCCAGCGCGGCCGCCGGAATACCCGCCAGCGCAACTCCCTGCAGGCCGCGAAGGATCAGCAATATCGTCCAGTTGGGCGCAAAAGCCGAGCCAAGGCCCAGGATTGCCGCTGTCAGCAGGCAGATGTTGAGCACCTGAGCCCGCCCCACTCGTTCGGTGACCCAGGCCATCGGCAGTACTGACAGGGCCAACGTCAACGTGGTCACGGACAGCGCAAAACTGGCAGTCGTGGCGTTCTGCGCGAATTCGCGGCCCAGCAGCGGCAGCAGCGGTTGGACGACGTAGAGCAGCGCAAAGGTGGCCAGACCGGTCATGAACAGGCCGGCCTGGGCGCGGCGGAAGCCGCTGCTGCCGGGGGTCAGACCGGGACGCGACATATCCACGATTGCCGAGTCTGCCCCGTCGACAACCCGAATACCCATGGGTGTGAGAGTGTGTTTCGTTACCCCGAAGGTGTCTCGTCGCGGTGACGATCGAGTACCGGGTAGGGCATTTTGGCCCAAAGAACGCTAGCGTAAGGCTATGTGGACCGAAGCTGACCGTGATAGTTGTTTCCGACGAGTGAGTGGTTTGGTAGCACACCTTCCCGAAACTGAGTCCGGACGCTGGCAGTCCCATTTCAAGGTTTCGGTCCGTGGCAAGCGCTTTGCCTCCGTGCTGGTGGACCATCACGGGGATGGCAAATTGGCCCTGACCTGCAAAGCAGAACCGGGCGAACAGCAGGCACTGATCAGCGCCGACCCGGCGCGTTACTTCGTGCCGGCCTACGACGGGGCGCACGGCTGGGTGGGGGTCCACCTGGATCCGGAACACGAACCGGACTGGGATCAGATTTCGGCCCTGCTGGTGCAGGGGTGGCGGGAAGCTGCGCCGGTCGGCCTGGTACGAACGCTTGATGCAAACGCCTAGTAACGACTCGACCGTCTCGTCGGAATCCGACGGGGCTGCGCTCGCGTTCGCCTCACCCGCGGCGTTGACCGCGGCGCTGGAAAAGACCGGTTATCTGCCGGACCAGGGGATCGCCACCGCGGCCTTTCTGGCGATGGCCATGCGTCGTCCGTTGCTTCTGGAGGGTGCCCCCGGCGCCGGCAAGACCGCGCTGGCGCAGGCACTGGCGGAGATAACGTCCGCCAACCTGGTCCGCCTCCAATGTTACGAGGGTATCGAAGCGGCCCAGGCGTTGTACGACTGGGACTTTCCACGTCAGGTGCTGCATCTGCGGGCCGCCGAGCTGGGGCCGCGATCCGAGTTGGATGCCATCGAGGAATCCCTTTACACCGAGAGATTCCTGATCGAACGTCCTATTCTTCGGGCTCTGAGGCATAGCCCATCGGTGTTGTTGATCGACGAGATCGATCGTGCCGATGACGAATTCGAGGCGTTCCTGTTGGAGGTCCTGACCGATTTCGCCGTTACCATTCCGGAACTGGGCAGGGTCGAGGCGACGGTGGCCCCGCTGGTGATCCTGACCTCCAATCGCACCCGTGAATTACACGACGCTTTGAAAAGACGCTGTCTTTATCACTGGGTGGAGCATCCCAGCCTCGAACGCGAGGTGGCCATTCTGCGAGCCAGGATGCCGGAGATCTCGCTGCGGTTGGCCCGACAGGTGGCTTTTGCCGTGGCCAAACTCAGGGTGGCGGAATTGCTGAAACCTCCGGGGGTGGCCGAGAGTCTGGACTGGGCAAGGGCTCTGCAGGCTCTTGGTTGCTCGGAGCTTGACCCGGAGAATGCGGCGATGACCCTCGGGGCGGTACTGAAATATCGAGAGGATTCAGAACGCATCACCGCGCAGGGATTGTCCGCGCTGCTGGCGTCCTGAGCGCAGAGGCATGAACTCAGGCTCCGCGACGGTTGGCCGGGCCGAGCTGCGGCACGACTCGGTGATGGTGCTGGCGGCATTCTGTCGAACCCTGGGTGCTGCCGGGGTGGCCATCACGACCGATCGCACGCAATACTTCCTGGCGGCGATCGACCACCTGGACGTCCTGGACGTCGAGCAGGTTTATTGGGCCGGTCGGCTCACGCTCTGCGGTGACCCAGAGGACCTGGGCACCTACGATGCAGCCTTCCTGGCCTACTTCTCCGGTGCCGGGGTGGTAAACAAACCTGCGTTACCGCACCCGATTCAGCTGCGTATCGCTCCGGTCATGCCGCAATCCGACGACGCCGCGGAGTCGGCCGAACTCGAATCCGGCGCTGATCCATTGCAGGCGAAGGCGGCCGAGGTGGAGGTGCTGCGGCACAGCGATCTCGGGCAGTTGTCAGCTGATCAGCGGCGGGAACTGGCGCGCATGCTGGAGCTGCTGCGACCCGGTCTCCCGATGCGACGGTCGTTGCGTCGGCATCCTGGACGCTCGGGTTCGGTGGACCCCCGGCGGACGGTTCGGGCAATGTTGCAGGCCGGCGGCGAACCGGCGCGACTGGCTCGCCGCGAACGGCGCACCACGGAGCGCCGGATCGTCCTCCTGATCGATGTCTCCGGATCGATGACGCCCTATGCCGACTCCTTGCTCCGATTTGCGCACGTGCTCACCAGACGGTTGGGGGTGGACTGCGAGGTCTTCACAATCGGCACCAGGCTCACCCGGCTGACCAGAGCGATGGCCGAACGCGACCCGAATCGTGCGCTGGCCGCCTGCGCGGCAACCATCCCCGACTGGTCAGGTGGCACTCGGCTGGGCGAGGTGTTGAAGGCTTTCACCGATCGCTGGGGGCAACGCGGCACCGCCCGCGGCGCAGTGGTGGTCATCTTTTCCGATGGTTGGGAGCGCGGGACGCCGGAGTTGCTGGCCGAGCAGGTCGGTCGCCTGCAGCGGCTTGCACGTACCGTGGTCTGGGTGAACCCCCACAAGGGGAAAGCCGGATACCAACCTGTCCAGGGCGGGATCATGGCAGTCCTGCCCGCGGTCGATCATTTCCTCGCCGGCCACTCGTTGGCCACCCTGGAAGAACTCCTGGAGGTTGTGCGCCATGCGTGAAGTTCTGACCGACCTGCTCACCTGGTGGTCCGCCGACAAATCGGTAGGCGTCGGCACGGTCGTCGGCGCGTTCAAATCTGCGCCCCGTCCGCCCGGCGCCAGCTTGCTGGTCGGACCGGATGGCACCGCGGTCGGCTCCGTCTCCGGCGGCTGCGTGGAGGGCGCCGTCTACGAACTCGCAGTCGTAGTCCGAGACGGTGCCGAACCCATCCTGCAGCGCTACGGTGTTTCCGATGACGAGGCATTCAGCGTCGGTTTGACCTGCGGCGGCATCATCGACTTATTTGTCGAAAGAATCGACCGAACAAGCTTTCCCGAATTCGGCCGGCTGGCAGCTGCGATCCAGGCCGATCAACCGGTGGCGCTGGCGACTGTGATTGCGGGACCGGCCGACAAGGTCGGCCGGCATCTGGTGGTGTGGCCCTCCGCCGACAAAGGCGAACAGGGAATCGAGGGCAGTTTGGGTTCGCTTCGCCTGGACCACGCGGTGCGTGACGACGTCCGCGGATTATTGGCGGCCGGCAAGACCAGCATTTTGACCTACGGCACTGACGGCGAGCGTCGAGGAGAGGGTCTGCAGGTGTTTGTCGCCGCCTTTGCGCCGGCTCCTCGGATGATTGTCTTCGGTGCCATCGACTTCGCCGCCGCAGTCGCAAAGGCCGGAACATTTCTGGGATACCGGGTGACCGTCTGCGATGCACGACCGGTGTTCGCCACTCGAAAACGATTCCCCGAAGCACACGAAGTCATCGTGGACTGGCCGCACCGGTACCTGACCGCGCAGGTGGAGCAGGGAGATATTGATCCACGCACAGTGATCTGCGTGCTCACCCACGACCCGAAATTCGATGTGCCAGTCCTGCAGGTGGCCCTGCGGCTACCGGTGGCCTTTATCGGTGCGATGGGCTCCCGTCGCACGCACCTTGATCGGCTGGCGCGCCTGCGCGAAGCGGGCGTGACGGCCGAGGAATTATCCAAACTGTCCAGCCCGATCGGTCTGGACCTCGGAGCTCGGACACCGGAGGAAACCGCGATCTCCATCGCTGCGGAGATCATCGCCAAACGATGGAATGGTGATGGTCGGCCACTTTCGGCCATTGACGGGGCCATCCATCGAGAACCGGTAGTGGATCGGATGCTGGTCGAGCGTTGAATTTCCGTCCTCGTCGGCACTTATCCCGAAGAATGAGCGCGCATGGATTTACCTCGGACAGTTGCACTATCCGGGAAACCGAGTAATGGTTGTGAGTGCGATCACAAGATCCGGTCGGCGTTGCATTTTGTTGCAGTGGCATGAGTGTCGACGGATCGTGTGGCGGTGCGGTGGGTGAGATGAACGACTTCGTTGAATAACCTTGTAATGAGGCGCATTTACGGAACTCTGACCCGTTTCGCACCGCATATTCGGGAGAGGCCGTGTCGCAGGCTCACGCCAGTTTCGCCGCAAGCAAGGAGAGTCAATGACGACCATCTCAGTAAAGGTGGACGGGGTTACCTACAAAGACGATGTCGAACCCCGCACACTGCTCGTCCAACATTTACGCGAGAAACTGGGAAAGGTCGGAACCGTCATCGGTTGTGACACCAGTAACTGCGGGGCCTGCACCGTGCACATGGACGGTATCTCGGTGAAATCCTGTTCGATCCTGGCCGTTCAGGCCGACGGCAGCGAGGTGACCACCATCGAAGGGCTGGCCGACAGTGTCGGCGTGGCTCCCGGTGAGCACCCTATGCAACGCGCCTTCCACGAGAACCACGGCTTGCAGTGCGGATTTTGCACACCGGGCATGATCATGCGTGCTTCCTGTCTGTTGAAGGAAAACCCGTCACCCACCGAGCACGAAATTCGACATGGTTTGGAAGGCAACCTGTGTCGATGTACCGGATACCAAAATATCGTGAAGGCCGTGCAGCAGGCCGCAGGCGAGATGAACAGTGCCGGGGCAACCTCGACGCCGGCCACCGCCTCGGCCGGCGTGGCGCCGTCTGTTTCCGACTTGGAGGGTCAACGATGACCGCTGTTGCCGATACCGCCACCACCACTGACCCGCAGATTGGACAGGCGCGTCTGCGCAAAGAGGATCAGCACCTGATCACCGGGCGCAGTCGCTGGACCGATAACTTAGTCCTACCCGGCATGGTGCACTTGGCCGTGCTGCGCTCCCCGGTCGCCCATGCCACGCTCGATTCGATCAATGTGGCTGCCGCCAAGGACGCTCCCGGTGTCTTCGGGGCTTGGGCCGGCGCCGACCTGACCGAACAGGGCGGACTGCCATGTGCCTGGCCGATCACGCCCGATATGAAGTCGCCGCTGCATAATCCGGTAGCCGTTGGAACTGTCAAACATGCCGGCGAAATTGTCGCCGTCGTAGCGGCACGAACCAAAGCCGAAGCCGTCGATGCGGTCGAAATGATCGAGGTCGAATATGGCCCACTGCCGGTCGTTCTGGATATGAAGGAAGCGTTGGCCGACGGTGCGACGATCATCCACGCGGATTTGGGAACGAACCAAAATGCGTTCTGGCGCTTCGATTCCAAGGAGGCGGGAACCGGCGGTGACGTGACAGCAGCAATCGAGGCCGCACGCAACGACCCGGACCAGATCGTGGTTACCCGGGAACTTCGCCAACAGCGCCTGATCCCGGCGTTCATGGAACCTCGCTCCACCGTGGTCGATCCGACCAGCGATCAGATCATCATGTGGACCTCAACGCAGGTCCCGCACATCGTGCGGCTGATGATCGCTTTGACCCAGGGCATTCCGGAGCACAAGGTGCGGGTGATCGCGCCCGATGTCGGTGGCGGATTCGGCGGAAAGCTCCAGGTGACGCCGGAGGAAATCGTCACCCTGATGATCGCCCGTCGGCTTGGCAAACCGGCGAAATACACCGAGACCAGGTCCGAATCTCTTCTCGCCGCTCACCATGGGCGCGACCAGATCCAGCGCCTGACCATGTCCGCGCGACGCGACGGGACCATCACCGGCTTCGATGTCGACCTCCTGGCAGACATGGGTGCCTACCTCGGTTTGGTGACGCCGGGCGTGCCGATTCTCGGCGCGTTCATGTACAACTCCATCTACAAGATCCCCGCCTACCGTTTCAGTTGCACCAACGTGTTCACCAACAAGACGATCACCGATGCCTACCGCGGCGCAGGCCGCCCGGAAGCAACTTTCGGTATCGAGCGAATGATGGACGAACTCGCGGTCGAGCTCGGCATCGAACCGATGGAATTGCGCAAGAAAAACTGGATCACCCACGAGGAGTTCCCGTTCACCAGTGTTTGTGGGCTCGTCTACGACTCCGGGAACTACGAAGCGGCCACCGAGCAGGCAGAGCAGATGTTCGATTACGACGGACTGCGTGCAGAACAGAAACAACGTCGTGACTCTGGCGATCCGGTGCAGTTGGGGATCGGCATCTCAACCTTCACCGAAATGTGTGGTCTGGCACCGTCACGTGTGCTCGGCTCGCTGAGCTACGGCGCCGGCGGCTGGGAGACCGCGTCAATCCGGATGCTTCCGTCCGGCAAGGTGGAAGTGGTTTCCGGCGCAACGCCGCACGGACAGGGCCACGAGACCGCATTCTCGCAGATCGTTGCCGATCAACTCGGTATCCCTTTCGAGGACATCGAGCTCATCCACGGCGACACCCAGTCCTCGCCGAAGGGCCTGGATACCTACGGGTCCCGGTCGTTGGTGGTCGGTGGTATCGCCATCGTCAAGGCGGCGGACAAGGTGAAGGCAAAAGCGCGGGTAGTAGCGGCGCACCTGCTCGAAGCGGCCGAGGACGACCTCGAGTTCGCCGGCGGTAAATTCACCGTCCGCGGGACCGACACATCGGTTGGCATCACCGATATCGCGCTGGCGGTGTTCCTCGCCCACAATTTGCCCGACGGCATCGAGCCATCACTGGATTCAGATGCCACCTTCGACCCGGAGAATTTCTCCTTCCCGCACGGCACCCACCTGTGTGCCATCGAGGTCGATACCGAGACCGGCTTCTCCAAGATCCGCAAGTACGTGTGTGTCGACGACATCGGCGTCATCGTGAACCCGATGATTGTCGAAGGTCAGGTGCACGGCGGATTGGCCCAGGGCATCGCGCAGGCAATGTTCGAGGAGGCTGTCTACAGCGAAGACGGTCAGCTGACATCCGGCACATTGGCCGATTACCTGGTCCCGTCGGCGGCGGACCTGCCACATTTCGACACCGGTCACACGGTGACGCCGGCGACCTCGAATCCGTTGGGGGTCAAGGGAGTTGGTGAGGCCGGGACGATCGCCTCGACGCCGGCCGTGGTCAACGCGGTGCTGGACGCAATTCGGCATCTGGGGGTCACCGATGTCCCCATGCCGTGCACCCCGGTGCGGGTCTGGTCGGCTTTGCAGGATGCTTCGAGCGCGCGGCTTGCCGCGGCCGAGCAGGTCAGTGCCGGGCACATGTTGCCCGGTGATGTTCCCACCGATGGCACCACGTCCGGCACTATTTCAGGAGCGTCGTCATGATCCCCTCTGCATTCGATTACGCGGCGCCCAGCACCGTCGATGAGGTCCTGGCTGCATTGACCGAAGCTGGTGACGAAGCCAAAATTCTCGGCGGTGGACAGTCTTTGCTGCCGGTGTTGCGGTTGCGATTGGCTGCACCGGGCCTATTGATCGATCTGCACAAGGTGCCGGAGCTCCGCGGTATCCGGGCCGAGGGTGACCGCATCATCATCGGCGCGATGACCACCCATCACGAGGTGGCCACGAACGGGCTCGTCGGTGACCATTTGGCGCTGCTTGGCCAGACGGCTGCCACTGTTGCGGATCAGCAGATTCGTTATCGTGGCACCTTCGGCGGATCACTGGCACACGCTGATCCGGCAGGTGATATGGGCGCAGCTGCAATTGCTTTGGAAGCCACCATGGAAATTGCCGGGCCGTCGGGTACCCGTTCGGTTCCCGCCACCGAGTTCTTCACCGATTACTTCGAAACGGCGCTGGCCGAGGATGAGATCCTGACCTCGATCAGTTTCGAAAAGCACACCGGGTGGGGGACGACGTATGAAAAATTCACCCAGATCGCCCAGGCCTGGTCGGTGGTGGCGGTAGCCGCAGCCGTTCAGGTGGAAGGCGGCATCATTTCCCAGGCCCGAATTGGCTTGACCAATATGGGGGCGACACCGTTACGGGCATCGGCGATGGAAGCTGCCCTGACCGGCGGTCCGGCCACGCCCGAAGCCATCGCGGCCGCATCGTTGTTGGCCGCCGAGGGGACGTCGCCGGTGGATGACGCCGGCGGCACCGCCGACTACCGTCGTCATCTGGTGACAGTGTTGGCCCGACGTGCGGTGATCACTGCCGTCGGCTGATTCCGACGCCAGTATCGCTACGTGTGATCCGGTGACCCGTGTGATCCGGTGACCCGTGTGATCCGGTGACCCGTGTGATCCGGTGACCCGTGTGATCCGGT
>JBBSUU010000063.1:0-9886 GCA_038234115.1 Mycobacteriales bacterium | reverse complement strand
TCATCAACGTCTTCACCGACGAGCCCAGAGTGGGAGTGATGGAGGCCTCGCGGCGACTGGGGGTGGCCCGAGGGACGGTGCAGGCCCGGCTGGATAGGTTGCATGCCAGCGGGGCGTTGATTTCCATTGCGCCGCGGCTAGACCCCACGCACTTCGGATTTCCGGTCATGGCATTCGCCTCACTGCAGATATCCCAGGGTGTCGGACACCAGGAAATTTCCGGGGAACTGAACGCCATCCCCGAGATTACCGACCTCTACACGGTTTCCGGATCCAGCGACCTGATGGCGGCCGTGGTGGCCAGATCCAACGCCGACCTACAGCGGGTGCTCGACCTGATCACCGCAACCGGTACCGTGCTGCGGTCATCCACGGTGGTGGTGCTGCAAACCCACTTCCAGAACCGGGTACTACCGCTGCTCAACGCGGCGGCGCAGGAAATCTGATCGCCGGGGAGTGCGGCCTTACAACGTCGTGGTGGTCAACAGTTTGATGACCGCCTCAGCCTGGGTGACAGGGTTGACGAAGGCCAGCCGGAGGACTGTTCGTCCTCGCCACTTGGTGGGGACGCACATCATCAGACCCGCATCAGACAGCGTTTTGGACCATTGGTGGTACTGGTTGTCGGCCCATCCTGGTCTCTCGAAGAGAACCACTGAAAGTTCGAGGGGAACAACCATTTCCAGCTG
This sequence comes from Mycobacteriales bacterium, assembly GCA_038234115.1. Classification (GTDB taxonomy): domain Bacteria; phylum Actinomycetota; class Actinomycetes; order Mycobacteriales; family Nakamurellaceae; genus Nakamurella. Next base: position 9,197 of record JBBSUU010000063.1, on the reverse strand, counting down.
GGGTATCGAAGCGATCGCGGCGGCCACCGATCGGGCAGTGGTCAGAGTCTGCTCCACGGCGGCCGCGTATCGATCGGTACCGTGGGTGGCCAAGCTGAACCAGAAAGGCAGACCGCGGGCTCGACGAGACAATTGGATGGCAAAATCTGTCGGATTCCAGACCTCATGATCGATGGCATCCAGATAGCTTGCAGTCTGGGTGTGGGCGGCACGAGCAGCAGCCGGGTCGCGGTACAGCAGAGCGCAGCAGTCATAGGGTGCGAAGAGCCATTTATGCGGATCGACGATGAAACTGTCCGCACGCTCAATTCCGTCGAATTGTGCACGTGCACTCGGGGCAGCCATCGCGGCGCCACCGTAGGCACCGTCCACGTGGAGCCAGATCTGCTGCTCAGCACAAATATCGGCGATATCGCTCAGGTCATCGATGATGCCGGCGTTTGTGGTCCCGGCCGAAGCAACGACAGCAAAAACATTGGGCGCGTGGGTCAATGCCATTCGTAGTGCGGGGCCGGTCAGATGACCGCGGTCATCCTCCTGGATTTCGACCACTTCCACATCGAGCACCCGCGCTGCTGTCCTGATCGATGAATGCGCATCAGCGGTGCACAGCAGCTGCCAGCCCCCCGGCGGTCGAGAGCCGCGCCTGGTCAGCGCCCGGTGACGAGCTGCGGTGAGAGCGGAGAGATTTCCTATCGTGCCGCCGGAAACGAAAGTGCCGCCACCGGTCTTCCAACCGAGAAGCTCGATGATCCAATCCAGAGCTTCGTTCTCGGCGAAAATCGCCCCGGCGCCTGCTTCCCAGGTGCCGGCGAAAATATTGGCCGCGCTCACCACGGAATCGAAAGCAACCGCCGCCTGGGTCGGTGCCGAGGCAATATATGCCAGGTTCATCGGGTCGTCCTGACCCCGAGTGGCGGGGGCCAGGACTTCATCAAAGATCCGGAGCGCTTCGGCTCCGCCGATACCATCGGTTGACACCGTCCGGCCGGCGTCGTGGGCAAGTTCAGAGGACAGGCGTGCTGTGGTCTTGGGATCCGCCGGCCGGGTCACGCGGTTGGACGCCCAGGCCAGGCACGCTTTGGCGATTTCCGATTCATTGCCCCAACTAGACGCGTGTTCGTGACTCGAGGTGTCTTTCGGAGTCGCCATTGATGGGGAGTTTTGCATACCGCACAGTGTCATTTTCGATGCGACCGCACAATAGATGCAGCTTCTGCTGGACATCTTGTGCATTTTGGCCCTGCTGAGAGGTGGCGACATTGCACAGGTTGCGCACGTGGTGGTGTGAGTTCCCAACAGTCGGCAAACACTACATTGACTGGAATGAGCCCCACGATGAATCGTCGCCGCACCGCAACTATTTGGTTCGCCGTTACCGCGTTGATTGTCGGCGCGTCTTTGATCGCCCAGATCGGTCTGACCATTTCCGGTGTCGACGCGGTGGTCGGCGAAGACGGTCAGATCCCTGCGGTGGGGACGAGATTGGTCCGGTTCTTCAGTTATTTCACTGTGGAGAGCAATATTTTGGTGTTGATCTCGGCCATCACCCTAGCTTTGAAGCCCAATCGTGACGGGCTGGTGTGGCGAGTGTTGCGCCTGTGCGGACTGGTCGGAATCAGCGTCACTTTTGTGATCTACCTGTGGCTGCTGCGACCTATCCTGGTGCTCGACGGGCTTGCGGTTTGGACCGACGCCGGGCTGCACATCGCGTCCCCACTGCTGGCGATCATCGGTTGGGCACTGTTCGGTCCGTGGCCGCGCATCGAGCTGCAAACCATCCTATGGATGTTGATCTGGCCACTGGCCTATGTGATCTGGACGCTGGCACATGGAGCCAACTCGCTGCGCTGGTACCCCTACCCGTTCATCGACGCCAAGGCGCTCGGATACGGCACCGCGTTAGTGAACGGGGTGGGGATTCTGGTGCTGCTCGTAGCAGTCGGATTTGCCTACTTCGCCGGCGACCGGGCGCTCACCCGCCGGTCCGCGCGGGGCGTCAGGGTCTGACTACTTCTTGGCGTTACGCGACCAGGCAAAGCAGTAGATCCCAAAGGCCAACACACCCAGGGCGATCACGGTCAATAGGATCGGGCCGTACGCCTGGTCCTTGAGCGTTTTCAGTGCATCGTCCATTCCGCCGGCCTTCTCCGGATCGTAGGACAGTGCTGCCCAGCCGAAAAGAGCACCAACAAGGATCAAGATGACACCCTTGGCGCTGAAACCGAATTGGCCGAGCCGGATGATCGGCTGGCTGACACCGCCGGTCAGATCCTTGGTGAACTTCTTGGACACACCTCGATAGATCATTCGTCCGCCGACAACGATTACCGCAATTCCGATGGCGATCACCAGGATCCGGCCGACGCCGACTGACATCAACCTGCTGGTCAGGGTTTCCTCACCCTTTCCGCTGCCGGCTGATCCACTGATGGCAGTGGTCACCGCGCTGACACCCAAACTGGCGTAGACCACTGCTTTCCCGGCCGAGCCGAGACGTTTGATCGTCCGCTTGCGTCCTTCCTCTTTGTCCTGATGACCCCAGGCAGCTTCGAAAAGCTGCCACAACACCAGTGCGAAGAGCCCAACGGCAATCACCCACAACAAAATTCGACCAACGCCGGTTCCGGCAAGCTCGGCCAGGGCACCATCCTTGGATGCCTCCCCCGCTCCGGTCCACGCCAATTGGATGATCAGCCAGGCGATCAGGACGTGTACAACGCCGTAGGAGATCAAGCCCACCGTCACCAGGCCTCGGAATGACTTACTGTTTTGCGCTTGCTCACCGGCACTCTTGGCACCCTTGGCAGCACTGTCGACGTTGCCGCGTATATTGCCCGACCGAGTCATCTTTCATTTCTCCTTGGACTTTGCTGAGGCACCTGAGGGTCTCACGTTGTCAGAACAACCTGCTCGAATCGTCCTATACCCGGGCCGGCGCTCGGCCACGCACTGTGGTCCGGGAGTTGACGTAATGCTCCATCGTGCCGACCGGCATCGGCGCGGATTGGGTAGTGACCTTGACGCTGGGTCAACGTTCCGACTGAGCCGATGATGACCATCGGGCAATTGGCCGCCGCCGCCGGCATCAGTACCAGGGCGGTTCGGCATTACCACCGCATCGGCCTTCTTCCGGAACGGACCCGGCGCAGTAATGGCTACCGGGAGTACGACATCAAGGACCTGCTGATGCTGCTGCGGATTCGACGCCTGACCGGGTTGGGAGTGAGCCTTTCCGATTGCGCAGTGGCGCTGACCAGTCCGAATGATGCGGGCCTGCGAGAGTTGCTTGTCGAGCTGGATCAGGAACTGGCCATTCAGGAGTCAGAGATCGGCGCCAGACGGCTGGCGATCAGCGCACTGGCCGAGACATTCTTTCCGTCGAATGCGCCGGCAGGGCAGCAGCACAGCCACAGCGGCATCGTCGGAGAGGCGGCCTGGGCGGGCTTTGAGCAAACTCTGAGCCCCGCTCAGCTGCGCTGCGTTCAGCTGGCAAAAAAGGCGATCGAATTGTGACATCGCCGGCTGCCCGGTGGCGGCGCAAGCAGTCAGTACTGGCGCGAAGTGTGTGGATGCGATGGTCGGTACGCTCCTGCGTAATGAAGGAGCAGACTCCGATCAAATACGGTCAGGAGCTGCGGTTGATGGTGGTTGTCACGTTGGTTCTTTCCGCACTCGAGGTGCTTGCCGGGATCTTATTCATCCCCTGGAAGTGGCTGGAAATACTCATCACCGTCTCCGGCCTCTTGTCGATGATGTGGGTTTATGGGTTCATCGCGGCGCTCCGAGTGCGTCCGCATGTTGTTGACGGCGACGCGGTGGTGCTGCGATTCGCACATTCTCACCATGTCCGGATTCCCCTGACATCCATTGTCGCAGTGGGACTCCAGGCACGGACAACCTACACGCGAACGCTTCAGGATGGGATTCAAGTCGGTGTCAATCAGGTGATGTTTGCCGTTGATGAACCACGCGAGGCGGTGTTGACCATCCGGAACCGGTTAGGGGACATCACCATCAGCTGAACTCCAGCAGCCGGTGTGACCAATCGCCAGGTTCAGCGGAGTCTGTCCCTCAATACTGTGACGGTGGCCCCGTCCGCGCTGGCCGGCATCGGACGGGTGCGGTTCACATTTCGGAACCTGTCATGCGAGGGCTTGCCGGCGGTGCCCAACACCCTGCCCGACCACATATTGGCGGCCGCAGCCGAAGCCGGATTCGAGCCCAACCCGAGTCTGGTTTGGTCATCGATCTCGACCAACGGCGCTCGATGTTCCGGGCACAGCGGCACCCGCCGGTGCACCTGCGCAAAGGCGAAGGAACACAGCAGCACATCGGAGTCGATTCCACACATGGCGCAGGTCAGCCCCGCACTTGCCTTCCGGGTGATGGCTGCGCCCGAGTTGCCACCGAAGGTTGAGCGGATCAGTCGCAGTGGAGGTTCGGTCATCTCAGGACTTTCTCGCTCATGACATTGGGTTTTCATTCATGACTGCACTTTTTCTTTCATGACTGCAGCATGGCAAAGCACACCGACAATGGGCTCAAGAGTGGACGGTGACGGTAGATCGGGGGACTCGAAGTCAGCGTGTCGGTCCTGTCTCGTATGTTGGTGGGTGCCCGGATCCGAGAGTTGCCGCCTTGGGTCGTCTTGTATTCGGGCACTCGAGACCGGGACAGCGTTTGGCTGTCGCCGGATCACCATTATGAAGTGGAGAAGGCAGATGCCCACACGTACAGCCCGCACAGCTTGGAACGGCACCCTGGAGGCCGGGTCCGGGCAGGTCGAGTTGAGCAGTTCCAAGGTCGGCACTTACGACGTCTCGTTCCCCAAGCGGGCTGCCGAAGATGCCGGTGGCACCACCAGCCCGGAAGAGTTGATAGCCGCGGCCCACTCCTCCTGCTACGCGATGCAACTGTCGGCGTTGCTCGCTGCCGCCGGCGCAACTGCCATCTCGCTGGACGTCACCGCCGATGTCAGCCTCGGACCGGACACGGCCGGTTTCAAGTTGACCGGGATCAAACTGACGGTTCGGGGCGAGGTGGACAACCTCGACGAGGCCGGATTCGCCTCGGCAGCTGAGGAAGCGAAGAAAACCTGTCCGATCAGCAAGGCGCTGACCGGTGTCGAGATCACGCTGGACGCATCGCTGGCCGGCTGATTTCTCGGGTCGCCCGGCGCTGCTATTTGGCCTCGTTCCACCAGGGCCACACGGCATCGCCGGGTGTGATCCGTTGTCCCGGCTGCGGAACGAGCAGGCGTACCGACCCAAGTCCCGCCCCGGGCGCTTCCGCTGCGGTCAGTAGCCGTTCCACCGGTTCCGCCCAGGCGTGAAATGCCAGGTTGAAGGTGGCCCAGTGGATGGGCAGCAGATATCTTCCTCGTAGATCAAGGTGGGCTCTGACGGCCTGTTCCGGGTTCATGTGGATATCCGGCCAGTTCTCGTCATAAGCACCGATCGGCATCAGCGTCAGATCGAAAGGTCCATACTTGGCGCCGATTTCGACGAAGGCCGGGGTATACCCGGTATCGCCACCGAAATAGACGCGGTGACGGGGGCCCGCCAACGCCCACGATGCCCAAAGGGTGTCATTGCGGGTCAGGCCACGGCCGGAAAAGTGCCTGGCCTCGGTGCAGGTCAGAGTGAGATCACCGATGCCGTGTTGGTGGTTCCAATCGAGTTCGACGATCCGATTCGCTGCCACCCCCCACTGCCGTAGATGGGCGCCAATCCCGATCGGCACCACGAACGGCGCAGTCTGCGTATGGACCAGGGTCTGCACCGTCGGCAGGTCCAGATGGTCGTAGTGATCATGGGAAATGATGATTGCGGTGAGCGGGGGTAGCGAGCCGAGGGAAACAGGCACCGGATGGAGCCGCTTGGGGCCGATAGTCGGCGAGGGGGAGACTCTTTCGCTCCAGACGGGGTCGGCCAAAATGAAATGGCCATCAAGTTCGATCAGCGCGCTCGCATGTCCATACCAGGTGACGGCGAGATCTGCGGCGGTGGCCGGTGCCCTATCGTGGAGCAACGGAATCGGATGGTGCGGCTTACCGGTCCGGCCGCGTCTGAGCATCGCGGCACCAACGGATAGGAACGAGTCCGGGACCAAGACCGAGCTGGCCAACACGTTCTGGAACGAGGTGCCGTCGAAGTGGCGGGATCCTCGATGGGACTTCTTCAACTTCGATCTGGGCACACCGAGAGCGTTCATGATGTCGGCGGCACTTCGATAAAGGCTCAACCCGGCAGCAGCCACCACCCCGATGGCCGCCCTCGACTTCCAGGTCAGCGCGCTGGGGTGGAAGCCATGATCTTTGTTCACCCTGACAGCCTCCCAGGTTCGGCCTCTTGTGGATGAGTCGCCGGCTCGGAGGCAGAGAATAATTCGCCCCGCCCTCCCAGGAGGGAGGACGGGGCTGGGGGTGGCTCGCGCCAGGTCTTGTGGAGTTGCGTCGCGAAGGGGAAGGACAGAAATGTCTTGGTAAGAAAAGATTCTCGACGATCGAGAAGGGCTGCTTGACCAGGAGGACGAAATGCCTATCAGTTCCCGTAGATGTCGGGGTGCGTCACTGGAATCGCTGTGTTGAGTCAACTGTGCCTGTGAAAGGTGATCCTGTCCACCAAACGCGCGCACTCTTTAGGCTTGTTTTTCTGACGCCGGACAGCCATCCAGATCACGGCGAAGGCCCGACGTCGAAACGAAGCCAGAACCGCTGGCGGCGCCGCCAGCGTCGGTCGGCGTTGGGAATCGACTTGAGCTGCCGGTAGGGTACTCGGCGGGGCGGTAGCTCAGTTGGTCAGAGCAGCAGACTCATAACCTGCCAGGTCGTCGGTTCGAGCCCGACTCGCCCCACCACAGTCCTGTCAACCCATCACTCACCGCACCGGGCGCCCTCAACCACCGCGCGAACTCGAAGACTGATTGCTGACCTACCACCGGTCTGGTTCAGAAATTGGAACGACCCGCTGCGGTTGTCGGTGCAGTAGGCCATGATCAAATGGGTGATCGGGACAGGGGGGACGATGTCAGGGCAGAACGATCAGGTGCGCACATTCCCAGTTGCGGTCCGGGTTGCCCTGATGAGTGGACTGGTCGGTGTACTGCTGCTGATCGGTCTGTTTGGGTCCAAAATCGGACCATGGCGGGACAGAGCACCGAGTGCGCCGAATGCACTTCCGAATATTGACCGCCGAGATTCACCCCTGCCGGACCTGCCCGATCTGAAACCACCGGCACCGACTGATCTGCAGCCGAACACCGGGGGGGACCTTGGCTGGCTGAAATGGGTCCTCATCGGTGTGGGGATAGTCGTGGTGATCGCGCTGTTCTGCTTCCTCGTCCAGTCGATTCAACAGGGCCGCCAAGACAAGAATCACAAGAAACGGCTCGTCAAGTCGGCTGATTCCGCGCCGCTATCGGAACCGGTCCGGGTCGAACTCTCTACGCTCCCCTTCAATCCGCGAATCGCCGCCGACGACATCATTTCGGCCTGGCAGCAGGTGGAGGAAGCTGCTGAATGGGCTGGAAGCCCCAGGCCGGCGCAACACACCGCCACTGAGTTTCTGACGGCTCTGGCCCAGCGGGTGCCGGTTCATCCGGATGCCGCCGGAACACTTTTGGCCGCCTACCAACGAGCCCGGTTCGACCATGCGGCGCTGGATCCCGCGCAGGTCAGTGTCGCCCTTGGCTGCGCACAGACCGTTATCAGGGATCTGGGCGCTACTCCTGGGCCCGGCAGGGAAGTTGTTCCAGGGACATCCGGAGATCAATTGCGATGAATGATCACTCCTACAGCGGCGGGGCTGTAAATGAGTCCCTCACTCCGCAACTACGCGTGTTGTGGTCCGTGTTGGCAGCGGTGTTCCTCGGGTTAGCGATTTACCTACTCGGCGGTGTTATCTGGCGGTGTCTCGTCGTGGCCTTCGTCGCCGGAATCGTGACCTGGTTGGCCACCGGATCGTTGGCCGTTGCCGCAAAAAAATGGCCTGACCGGATAGACCCGGCGACCAATCGTCGGCCGATCGACCAATGGATGGTTCCCGCTTTGGGAATAGCGATGATTGATCCATCGCTCTTCGAATCCCGATTGCGCGGGAGGCTGCTTTCTTTGGCAGAACAGAGCCTCAAGGCTCGTCAGATCCACCTTCACAGCGACCTGGGACGAGCGCAGGTGGGGGATCGCACGCATGACATTCTCTGCGGGGTCGGCGACCCGCCGCGCCGGGCAGAGATAGAACGGGTCATCCTCACGGTTAGCAAGCTCAATGAGCACAGTGGAAGCGGTGGGGCTCGCGCGATCGACGAAGCGCGATCGGCAAAGCGAACCAAGTACCGGGTCCGATAGGTCCTCCATACCTGACAGCACCCAGCACCCCGAGACGGAATTTGTGGACAAGGAGTTATTTCGATGACTGACACGGCGCCGGGCGAACCGGCTGGACCGACGAAACAGACCGGCTCAATGCAAGCGGCCCCCATTCCAAATCCGGGGCAAATAGTAGAAACCGCCAACCGGATCGCCGCCGCCGTTGGTAACAGCGTGGTCGGGAATTTCGCGGCACTGCGGATCTCGCTGGCCGCGATTCTGGCCGGTGGCCACGTGCTCTTCGAGGACAATCCAGGGCTGGGTAAGACGCTGCTGGCTCGGAGCCTGGCCGGCGCTCTTGGTTTGGATTTCCGCCGACTGCAATTCACCCCAGATCTGCTACCCGCCGATATCACCGGTTCCTATCTGTATCACCCTGGTCAGGCCGAGTTCAGTTTTCAACCGGGTCCGGTATTCACCGGTCTGCTGCTGGCCGATGAGTTGAATCGGACGCCGCCAAAAACACAATCCGCCCTCCTCGAGGCCATGCAGGAGGGACAGGTCAGCGTGGAGGGCACCACCCATCAGTTGCCACGGCCCTTCCACGTCATCGCGACCGCGAACCAGATCGAGTACGAGGGCACCTATGCCCTGCCGGAGGCCCAGCTGGATCGATTCTTGATTCGGTCTCGGCTCGGGTATCCGGAGGCGGATGCAGAACGAGAAATGTTGCGCCGCAGAGTGACGCGTCAGTCCGGCGATCAACCGGTACCTCAGGTGACGACTCCGCAGACGTTACTGGCCATGCAGGCCGGCGTCGAACGGGTGGAGGTGGATCCCGACATCATCGCCTATTGCGTCGAGTTGGCAAGGGCCAGCCGAGCGC
>JBBSUU010000062.1:0-9934 GCA_038234115.1 Mycobacteriales bacterium | reverse complement strand
GATCAATATTCGCACGTTGGTACTGCGGGCCCGCCGGCATCGGCAGCAATAGTTATCCACAAGCCGTCATTCATCCCCAGAACTGCGGCCAGCGATGGTGACCTGCACCCGGCCGGGCTTGTCTTGATCCGTGCGAATTCGAACCCATGCCGGACTGATCGTTCTATCCGTCGTTCTGAGCTCGCTGCCCTGTAGCGCCAGTGCTGTTCGCACCAATGCTGTTCGCACCAATTCTGTTCACACCAATTCTGTTCACACCAATTCAACGGCCGCCGGGGCTTCTGACGCCTTCGGCTGGCCCATCACGCTGCAACCGGTCGTGGTGACCCCCTTCGCCCCGCCCGCGACCCCTTACGGAGCCGGCCATCGAGGGGTTGACCTGAGCGGCGCCGCCGGCGTCGGGATTCATGCGGCCGGCAGCGGGGTGGTCATTTTCGCCGGCACGCTCGTTGACCGCGGCGTGATATCGATCGAGCATGCCGGTGGTCTGCGCACCACCTATGAGCCGGTAACAGCAGTGGTCACCAAGGGCGCCCGGGTAATCGCGGGCCAGCAGATCGGCAGTCTCGATTCCGGGCATCCCAGCTGCCTGCCCGCATCGTGCCTGCATTGGGGGGCCAAAATCGGTGATGTGTATCTGGACCCGCTGAGCTTGCTGGGGCCGCTACGGGTGCGACTCAAGCCCTGGGGTGGGCTTGCCGATACACCGCCTTGAGCCGGTCAGCGGAGATGTGGGTGTAAATCTGGGTGGTGCTCAAACTGGCGTGCCCCAGCAGTTCCTGCACCGCGCGCAGGTCTGCGCCCCCTTCCAGTAAATGGGTAGCCGCCGAGTGCCGGAGTCCGTGCGGGCCGAGGTCGGGTGCACCTTCCACGGTGGAAAGACGCTGGTGCACCAAAGTTCGCACCGCCCGTTGATCCATCCGACGGCCCTGAACACCGAGAAACACAGCCGCCCCCGACGCCGGATTTGCCAGGTCCGAACGGCCCAACTGCAGCCATCGCTCCAGCGCGCGATCGGCCGGCAACCCATACGGCACCGACCGTTCCTTGTTGCCTTTACCGATCACCCGGATCACCCGACGTCGGCGATCGATATCGTCCACATCCAGGCCGACCAACTCCGAAACCCGGACGCCGGTGGCATACAACATTTCCAAGGCCGCGGTGTCTCGCAGTTCAATCGGATGCGTTTCCTGGATCAAAGCCGGCGGCTGCAACATCGACGCCGCCTGGTCGGCTCGCAGCACCGGCGGCAATGTTCTATGCGCCTTGGGTGAGGCCAGGCGCACTCCCGGATCAATCGGAATTCGTTCGGTGCGAAGCGCCCAAGCGGTGAGGGAACGGGCAGCGGCCGCCCGGCGGGCCAGTGTTGTCCGCGCTCCCCCCGTTGCGGCTATCTTCGCCAACCAACTTCGCAGCGTCGGTAGATCCAATTCGGTGAGATCGGTCATGTTCAACTTGCGAGCATGGTCCAGCAAACTGATCACATCTCCTAGATAGGCGCGCACGGTGGCTTCGGACAGCCCTCGTTCGGAGCGTAGGTGCCGCTCCCACGCTGCAAGATGTAGGTGGATGTCCGGCCCGAGTTCACCCCGGAGGCGCTCGGTGCTGACTCGAACCGCCGACGGTCGACCGGCCCGCGCGGTTGACGCGAGTTTCGGCGAGTCCGTGGCGGAGGTCATCTTTCGACTCTGACAGCAAAGTCGTCAAAGTCAACGTTCACCACACCGCCGGGCTCTGATCAACCCGGCGCGGGCATCAGTTTCCAGAACGGTCCGTCCCGCCGCACCAGACCATTGACCTGCAGAATCGGCAGCACCGCCAGCACCTGCCCGGACGGCACCGCCGACGATTCACAGATCCCCTGCACCGTGATACCGCCCCTGGCCGGAATGGCGTCATACACCCGCGCAGCCACCGGATCCAACCCATCCGTCACCCGAACATCGCCCTGCGAATCGGCATCGAACAGGGCGGGAGATTCCGTGGACTCCAACTCCTGCAACACATCAGCAGCACTTGTCGCCAAGATAACGCCCTGCTGCCGATCACGCAGCAACAGATGACACCCCGCCGACATCGCCGATGTCACCGGCCCCGGCACCGCCATCACCACCCGTGACAGATGCATCGCCGCCGCCGCCGTCGACAACGACCCGGACCGCCGACCCGCCTCCACAACCACTGTCACCGCCCCCAACGCCGCGATCAGTCGATTCCGAACCAAAAACCGATGTCGTGCCGGCGTCGTCCCCGGCGGATACTCACTCACCACGGCCCCGGTGGCGGCAACCCTGGCCAACAAGGCCGCATTCGCCACCGGATACGCCCGATCAATCCCGCAGGCCAGCACCGCCACCGACACCCCACCCCCCGCCAGCGCCGCCCGATGAGCCATCGTGTCGATCCCGAAAGCACCACCGGAAACAATCGTGAAGTCCCGCTGACCCACCCCGGCAGCAATCTCCGACGCCACCCGCTCCCCATAGCTACTCGACGCCCGCGATCCGACAATCGTCACCGCTCGATGCGGAAACCCCTCCCGCAGAGCACCTTTCACATACAGTCCGATGGGCGGCGTCGAACCCACCACCTTCCTGGCCTCGGCCGCATCGAAAGCCACCATCGCCGCGGCCGGCCACCCCGGATCCTCCGGACACAGCAACGCGGCGCCCACCGAATCAGCCAACTGCAAGTCCGCCGCCGCCAGCGCGAACAACTCCGACACCGATCTGTCCGCCGTCCGCGCCCTCGTCGCGATCAACACCGCCGCCGGCGCCGACCGCGCCGCGATCCGCTGGAACGCGACCACCGGACCCCGCTCCCGCACGAAGCCTTCCACCGCCGGCGCCGGCGGCTCACACACCCGCAACAAACCCGCCCGAGCGAGGCGATAATCATCAAACCCACCGCCGCCGCTCATGCCGCCACCCCACTGCGCAAGCCCAAAGCGGTAGAAATATCGGCCAACACCGGCACCTCCCGGCCTCCCAGATCCGCTGACGTCAACGCCAATCGCAACACCCGGTCATAACCACGCCCGGTCAACAAACCCGCCCGCACCGCCCGATCCAACAACGCCGCACCCTGGCCCTGCGGCCGCCACGTCTGCCGCAGCACCGAACCCGGCACCTGCGAATTCGTCGTCCACCCAGTCCCCCGCCACCGAAACATCGACCGCTGCCGCGCCTGCAACACCCGCTGCAAAATCGACGCCGAACCCTCACCCCGCTCACTACTGGCAATCGACACCGGATCCAACGCCGGCAACAAAATGCGAATATCAACCCGATCCATCAACGGCCCCGACAACCGCGCCGAATACCGACGCCGCGCCCCCGCCGGACAACTGCAATCAATATCCCGAGCCGCCGCACACCCACACGGATTCGACGCCAGCACCAACTGAAAACGCGCCGGATACCGCGCCACCGACAACACCCGCGCAATCAACACCTCCCCACTCTCCATCGGCTGCCGCAACGAATCCAACACCCGCCGCGGAAACTCCGCAGCCTCGTCGAGAAACAAGACCCCCTGGTGCGCAAGGGATATGCTGCCCGGCCTGATCGTGCCGGACCCGCCGCCGATGATTGCGGTGGCAGATGCCGTGTGATGCGGATCGATGAAGGGCGGCACCGTCACCAGCGGGGTGTCAGCGCTGAGTACCCCGGCAACGGAATGGACCGCGGTCACCAGCAACGATTGCTCGTCCGTCAGCGGTGGCAGGATGCCGGGTAGTCGAGAGGCCAGCATCGTCTTGCCGGCCCCGGGCGGACCGATCATCGATAGGTGATGCCCACCGGCTGCCGCCAGTTCCAGGGCGGCTCTGGCCTCCGGTTGGCCGAGAACATCGGCCATATCCGGTACCTTCGCCATACCTACCGGCAACCGCGCACCCGGCGCCGACAGCGCCCCGTCGTCCCCCCTGAGATAACGCACCACATCTCGTAGATTCTGCGCACCCCAGACCCGTAGCCCCACCACCAGCGAGGCCTCGGCCAGATTGCCGATCGGCACCACCGCCACTCGAACGCCGGCCTGCCGAGCGGCCAGCAGCGACGGAAGAACGCCGTGTACCGGCCGCACCGAACCGTCAAGTCCCAGCTCACCGAGCCACACCCCATCGCCGGCAAGTCTTTTCAACTTGTCCGAGTCCGCTGCCAGGATGGCCACCGCCATCGCGACGTCGTAGGAGGATCCGCGCTTGTGGACCGATGCCGGCGAAAGCGAGATGGTAATCCGACGCGGCGGCCATTTCTGCCCGGAGTTGACGATGGCCGCGCGCACGCGATCTCGGGCCTGCATCACGGCCGTGTCCCCGAGTCCGACAATCGTCACGTTGGGCAATCCTTGGGCCAGATCCGCCTCGACCTGAACCAGCGCGCCGTCAATCCCATTGAGCCCCACCGACTTTGTACAAAACAGCGCCACCGTTTCCCCCATTCCGAATATCTCACCCTGCGCCCGGACTCACCGCCATCGGAAGCGGCCGGCGCAGAATGTGGAAGAAAAACCACTTGTGGATAGCCCGAAATATCGGGAACCGCACGGTCTCCCGCCGCGTCCCACCTGCATGCCGAACACCGCACGGTCAATCTCGCTTGTCGCCCTCGTGGTGGCGACCGCAGTTTTTGCCGCCGCCTGCCAGCGCGTCTCGCCGGCCGGCATTCCCGCTGCTGACCCCGCCTTCAGCCAAGCCTCGAAAGGGCCGGTCGAACACTCGCCACTCGAGACTTCACCGCTCGAGACTTCACAGCTGCCGGGGCCGCCTTCGGAACTGGTCGCCATCGCCAGCAGCCACTCCCGCTCCAATCCGAAAGCACTCATCGGCGCCGTGCGGATTGTCGACATCGAATCCCTGGATACATTCATCGATTCCTATGCCAATGGCGAGGATTATTCTCTTTCCCAGGAGCTGCGTGACCAGATCACCGCAGTGCCGGTCGGCAAAGTTCTTGTCGGCGGAGTCATTTCACTGGGCTGTGACATTCCGGGTGGGGCGGTATTGAGCCGCCGGGGCGACAAGATTGAGCTTCGGGTCGACGCACTCCCGACCGCGCCGACACCCGAGTGCGTGGTGGCCAATATGACGGTGGCGATCGTGGCCGCCGACATCCTTGACGTACCAGGTGGTTCGACCAGCCCCGGCACCTTGTTCTCGTTCGAGACGGTGAACCCCAACGCCACAGATGGACCGTTCCCACTCGAACTGACGACATCGGATACCGAGTATCTGGCGGCGTTGGGTCAGATGAACCTAAATGTGCCCGAACTGCCCGTCCGACTGCCGACAGACCGACGCTTCGCCTTCCTGCTCTACGGCTGCCAGGACGACTGGGCCGAGCTCACCGTTTCACCGACCCGCATCTTTGCGAACCTGGGGAACAACCGACCGGCCAACGAGCAGATCAGCTGCGCGGCGGCAGAGGTTTATTTGGCCATCTTTGATGTGCCGGCCGCTGCCATACCGCCAACCGCCGAACTCTCCGCGAACTGACATTGCCCTAGAACGCCCCTACAAGATGGGTCAGTTCCGGCGGCTGACCGGGCAACAACAGCACGCCAATAACGTCGAATCGCACGATCACATCGGTACGGGTGCGATGCTCGGCAAGCCAGAGCCCGGTAAGTCGGCGGATCCGGCGCCGTTTCCCCACCGTGATCGCCTCTATCGGGAGTCCGAAAGCCACCTGACTGCGGGTTTTGACCTCACAAATCACGGCGAGGTCCCGAAGGTCAGTAGCGATGATGTCCAGCTCGCCCTCTCTGCAACGCCAGTTCCGCGCCAACAGCGTCAACCCCAACGACTGAAGATGACGGGCGGCTATCTCTTCGCCTTCGCGTCCCAGTTCGATGTTGGTGGCCATCGACCCAGCTTGGTCCGGTTGCCACGGCCAGCCCAGCCGCTGAAACTGAAATGTGGATGAAATCCGCCTTGTGGATAAGTCTGGCTCGTCGGTAAGTCTGCGACTATCCGGCAGTAGCCGCAATATCAATGGCGGCTCTGGCCACACCGGCGGCGCTGGCCGGGTTCTGACCGGTGACCAATCGAGAATCGACCACCACATTGGCCTGCCAGAGGTCAGCTACGGTGACCTTCGCTCCCACCTCGGAAAGCTTGGACTGCAACAGAAATGGCATGGTGGAGCCGAGATGGATGGCCTTTTCTTCGGCATCGGAAAATGCCGTGACATTCTTGCCGCCCGCCAGCAGACTGCCGTCGACCAGCCGAAGGGTGGTCAGCGCTGCCGGACCGTGACAGACCGCCGCCACGACAGCCCCACGCTCGTAGATCGAACTGACGAGAGCACCCAACTCGGCATTGTCCGGAAAATCCCACATGGCGCCGTGTCCGCCCACCAGATAAACGACATCGTAAATCGCAGCGTTGACATGTTCGGGCTTGGGCGCGGCATGGAGTTGACGTTGCATGTGCGGATCGGCCATCCACGCTGCCTGATTCTCATCCGTGGGGTCGTAACCGTCCTCCGGAGCGGGTCCCCCGGCGATGGTCGCCACATGGACTTCCCAGCCGGCGTCGGTGAAGACCCGCCACGGATCGGCAGCTTCGGACACCGTGTAGCCGGTCTTGCGACCCGTGTCTCCCAGCTCGGAGTGGCTGGTCAGAATAAGCAGGGCACGACACTGCTGGGGTGGTGTTGGCATATCCGGAGCTCCTCAAATGTCAGGCTGGTCGCGAGTAAAACTGAAGCGGCAATCAGAACGCGCCGTCCTCCGGCAACCGAAGGTCCGGTTTCTCTAGTTCTTCCACGTTGACGTCCTTGAAAGTCACTACGCGAACATTCTTGACAAAGCGGGCCGGCCGATACATGTCCCATACCCAGGCATCGGACATACGAACCTCGAAATACATGTCACCCTCGGAATTTCGGACCTGCAAATCCACCGAGTTGCACAGGTAAAACCGCCGTTCTGTCTCCACCACAAAGGCAAAGTGTCCGACGATATCCCGATACTCCCGGTAAAGCTGCAGCTCCATCTCGGTCTCGTACTGCTCGAGATCTTCTGCGCTCACGTGGTCCTACCTCTTCCTGGTCTGCCTATGTAGAAGATAGCCGCTCGGGTCTGCCCCGCCATCAACCGACGTGGTCAAACCGATCCATCGAACAGTCCCGCACCATCATCAAACATCTGTTCCGGGAGCCGCCAACTCTGTCGATGCTGGGCGCAGGGGCCCAGATCTCGTAGGGCCTCCAGGTGGCTCGGGGTGGCGTATCCCTTGTTGATCTCCCAGGCATACCCGGGATAGTCCAACGCCATTTGCACCATCATGGCGTCTCGCTCTGTTTTCGCCAGGATGCTGGCGGCCCCCACCGAGGAGCACTGCAGATCGGCCTTGATCATCGTGGTGACCCTGGGAACCAGCGTTACCAACGCCGGTTCCGGGACATCGTCGAACAGCGATGGTTGGGACGGGGCGGAGAGCCAATCGTGATTACCATCGAGCAATACCACGTCGGGTTGGGCCGGCAGCTGTTTCAAGGCCCGGATACCAGCCAGGCGCATGGCGGCCATCAGGCCGATCTCGTCGATTTCGCCCGCGCTGGAATGACCCACCGCGTGACCGACGACCCAGCGGCGGATCTTGGGAACCATCGCCACCCGGGCCGCCGGAGTGAGCAGTTTGCTATCGCGCACTCCCAGGAGCGGCCTGGTGACCGACGCATCCACCAAAACAATCCCGACCGAGACCGGTCCGCCGAGCGCACCGCGCCCCACCTCATCGCAGGCGGCAATCAGTGAATGACCGGCACGAAGAAGTGATTTCTCGGTCCGCAGGCCCGGCGGCTTACCGCGCAGAACCTTCTTCGGCTGGACCTTCCGAACTGTGGTCGCCAAGGCCTATCCCGTGCCGCCCTGGATATTGGGGGAATCGATGGTCTGCCAACGGGATACGGGCATCACGATGAGAAACGCCTTGCCGATGACATTGGCAACCGGAATCGGCCCCTGACAGACACCGCCGGGCGTTCGACAACCGTAGGCCGAATCCCGGGAGTTGGAGCGATGGTCGCCCATCACCCAGAGCGAGTCCACCGGGACCGTCACCGGCCCGAAGCAGCGTTGCGATCTGATGGGGGTGCCACAGTCCAGAGTCCCGACGGTGAAAACGAAGTCCTCGTAGATGTAGGGCTCGATGAGGGGCTTGCCATCGACCATCAGCCGACCCTGCGCGTCGCAACACTCCACCGTCTGGCCGGCGGTGGCGATCACTCGCTTCACGAAGTCTTTTTCGTTCGGTGGAGCAATGCCCACCACCGAACCGACCGCTTGGAAGAACTGTCCGTACCAGGTGCCCGGCCCCGGAATTGACGCCTCGGCAGCCCAGGTCGGCGGCCCGCTGAAGACCACCACCTCACCCGGTTCCGGATCGGAGAAGTCGAAAACGATCTTGTTCACCAGTACTCGGTCGCCGCCGTTGGCCACGCCGTGCAAAGTCTGTTCCATCGAGCCGGACGGAATGTAATAGACCTTGAAGAAAAATGTCTGAATCAAAAACGTCATGATGAATGCGACGACCAGCAGGATCGGTAATTCGATCCAGAAGGGGCGGTGCTTTTTCTTTTGCCGTTGATCGGTGATGCTCTGCCACTTGGCCGCCGCCGGACTGACCTCGGGTTCGACCGCAGTTTCCGTTTCCGGGTCCAAGCTTTCCCGGTTGGGCTCGGAGGTGGCTGCTGGATCGGCAGCTTCGACCGATGTCTCCGGTACCACTTCGTTTTTACTGCTGTCGCTGTTCATCACAATCCAGAGTAGAGCGTGGATCAAACAAAACCGCTGTCGCCGGGAGTCGGCGACAGCGGTTTTATGAAGATTCTAGGAAACCGGAAAAGTAAAGCTCAGCGATCGCGCTTTTCCTTGATCTTGGCCTTCTTGCCGCGCAGTTCGCGCAGGTAGTAAAGCTTTGCCCGACGAACATCGCCGCGGGTGACAAGTTCGACCCTGTCCAGGTTCGGGGAGTGCACCGGGTAGGTGCGCTCGACGCCGACACCGAAGCTGATCTTACGAACGGTGAAGGTTTCGCGGATGCCACCACCCTGCCGGCGAATGACGTGACCGGCGAAGACCTGGATACGAGAGCGCGAGCCCTCGATAACCTTGACGTGGACTCGAACCGAGTCGCCGGGGCGGAAATCAGGAAGATCTGAACGCAGCGAGGCCGCATCCAGAGCATCAAGGGTATTCATGCTTGTATCCTTGCGCAGTAAAAGGGAACTTGTGTCACTACCAAGTTTCTGAAGTGTCGCCGGCAGGCAACCCTTCTAGTCTGCCAGATCAGGCCTGGTATCGGAAACCAGCAGGTCGGGCCGTCGCTGCTCGGTGCGGAACACGGATTGTTCGTGGCGCCATTTTGCAATCGCACCATGATTTCCCGACAGCAGGACCGCCGGCACCTCAAGACCTCGATATAACAGTGGCCGGGTGTAACTCGGATGCTCCAACAGGCCCGGCGAGGCCGCACCGAACGAATCCTGCACCGCGCTCTCCGGATTACCCAGCACACCGGGAATCAGTCTGGCGATTGCCTCTACCATCACCAATACGGCGACCTCACCGCCGGCCAGCACGTAGTCGCCGATCGACAACTCCCGGACCGTCATTCGAGTGGATGCCTCCTCGACAACCCGCTGATCGATGCCCTCGTATCGACCACAGGCGAACACCAGATGCGTTGCGACGCTAAGCTCTTCGGCAACAGCCTGGGTGAATCGCTCCCCTGCCGGAGTGGGCACGATCAACACCGTCTCGGGATGGGTCACCGCATCCAGGGCGCCCCCCCAGACGTCGGGCTTCATCACCATGCCGGGGCCGCCGCCATAGGGCGAATCATCGACCGTGCGGTGTTTGTCAGTGGCAAACCCTCGTAGATCATGGACCCCAAGTTCGAGGATGCCATCATTGATTGCCT
>JBBSUU010000061.1:0-9942 GCA_038234115.1 Mycobacteriales bacterium | reverse complement strand
GTTCGACGTCACCGCTCACCTCGGACAGTTCGCCGGCGGCAATGGCCGTGTAGGTCGACACCCAGGCATCGAGCTGCCAATCAGGTGCTCCGTACCCGGCACGCGACTCATAGGCCTGCGCAACGGTTTCCGCCACGTACGACACCGGCCGATCACCGAACTCAGTCAGCACCGAAGCTATCTGGGTCATCGTCATGGCTGACGGTCCGGTCATGTTGTACGTCCGGCCGTCGTGCGGCGATGGATCGGTCAGCACCGCTACCAGCGCGTCAGCAATGTCGGTTTGAGCCACCGCCGACACGCGGCCGTCACCGGCCGGTCCGCGGATCACCCCATCGCCCCCGGTGAGCATTGGCAGGAAATCCAAATACAGGTTGTCCCGCAACACAATGAGGGCAATTCCACTCGCGCGCAGATGCTCCTCGGTCGCCCAATGATCTCTGGCCAGTGTGAAGGTCGCGTCAGCGCAAGCGCCGAAGAAGGACAGGTAGACGATTCTCGAAACGCCGGCCGTAACCGCAGCATCGATGAAGGCCACGTGTTGCTGCACGCGATCCGGTGCTTCCGCCCCGGACACCATGAACAGCGTGTCGATCCCGGTCAGGGCCGCTGCCGAATTGACGTCTCCATAGAACGTCACCCTGACGTCGGCCAATGGCAACGACGGCGCTCGCGCCGCATCTCGCACGATCAGGGTCTGTTGAACGCCGGCAGCGGCCAACAACGAGGCGACCCGGCCGCCGAGCCGCCCGGTGGAGCCGGTGAGCGCCAGCGTCATTTGGTGCCGGTCGTCCAATTCAGGCCCCAACCGTAGGCCGCGTCAACGTTACGCAAACTGCCTTCCACATAACGAACCTCACGATTGACGACCAGTTGCCCGCCGCGATTCTCCAGGAGTGCGATGGCGCAAATGGTGGCCGGGGTGTCGCCGGCGTCCAGTCGAACTTCGATCTCCGGGCCGGCCGTGGGGTACAGGGTGACGACGCCGTTTGCCTGCGTCCAGCGAGAGACACCCTGATAGATCATCGCGAAAATCAGGATGCGTTTGAATCTCGATGGGTCCGCCAGATTGATCAGCAGGTTCTCCCCACCGGCCACGGCGCCCGTCCGATCGTCCCCGTCGAGTTGGATGTAGGGATGCGCGTTCAGGTTGCCGAAGTTGCGGCCGACTGCCTGGATGCCGCCGGACGAGCCGTCAGCGAGTTCGTACAGACACCCGAGATCCAGATCAATGGCGCCGACGCCGGTCAACTTGTTCATGAAGCCGGACTTGGCCGGCTTCGCGGTCCAGTTCAGATTCACCCGCAGCACACCCTGCGCCTGACCTGCTTTGGTCAGGCTGACGCTCGGTGCGTCCTTGGTCAGGCTGATCTTGTTCAGCGAAATTGGGGGCGACATCGGCGGCGGGGCTGACGGGGAAACCGGCGGCGGGCTCGGTGGGAAGTTCGGCGGCGAGCCGGCGGGCGGGGCCGGCGGTGTGGTTCCGGAGGTGCCGGGTGCTCGTCGTCCCGGGCGAGTGAAATCCAGCTTGCTCGGATCGAAGGCCGGCTGGCCGCCGACGCTGCCGGGGTTGCCGGGGTTACTGCCACCGGGGCCGGGGTTACTGCCACCGGGGCCACTGTTGCCGCTGCCAGGGCGGGTGAAGTCAAGTGCCATCTCAAGATCCTCCTGTGAAAAACTGCCGAAACGAAAATGGGAGTGTGAAGGCGATCGCCCGCACACTCCCAGAGTTCATCGATAAAAACTATTTGGAAAGGGAAACCGGATTGGCGGCTTCAGCAGCTTCCATCCGCTTGTTGCGCATGATGCTGGAGAGGAAGGAGGCGCCGATGAAGGCCACCCCGAGCAGGCCGGTGATGATCTCGCTGATCTCGACACCGATCGAGACGAACAGGATTGCGGCCAGCGCGCCGATGGCCCAGTGGGCACCGTGCTCCAGGTAGACGTAGTCCTGCAGGGTGCCCTTGCGGACGAAGAAGATGGTCAGCGACCTGACGTACATCGCACCGATCAGGCCCAGCCCCAGGGCGATGAGAATCGGATCAGAGGTGATGGCGAACGCGCCGATGACGCCGTCGAAGGAGAAGGATGCGTCCAGGACTTCCAGGTAGAGGAATAGGAAGAACGCGGCTTTGCCGGTGGCCTTGACCAGGTTGGTTTGTTTCGGCTTGGTGTTGGCCGCTGCCGTCGCCGGGTCGGCGCCGTCCTCGACCTGATCCTCATCCTCTTCGCCGGGGATGTGGAACAACGAACCGAGCCCGTTGACGGCCAGGTAGGTGATCAGCCCGAGCATCCCGGAGAGCAGCACGGTTTCAGCATCTTCGGCGATGAACTCGGCCGTCAGGACCAGCAGAATAACTGCCACGATGACGGAGAGTTGGTCCAGCTTGCCGATCTTGGCCAGCGGCACTTCCACCCAGGTCAGCCACTTGATATCGCGGTCCTCGAAGATGTAGTCCAGGAACAGCATCAGCAGGAACATGCCGCCGAAGGCCGCGATCTGCGGATGCGCCGCGGTCAGGATGGCGGCATAGCTGGTGGGGTCTTCGATCGGCCGTTGCTCCATCGCCAAATTGAGCGCTTCGATCGGCCCGAGATTAGCGGTGATGCCGACGATGAGCAGCGGAAACACCAAGCGCATACCGAAGACGGCAATCACGATGCCGACGGTCAGGAAGATTTTTTGCCAGAACTCGCTCATCCGCTGCAGGATGCTGGCGTTGACGACGGCGTTGTCGAAGGATAGTGAAACTTCCAGGATGCCGAGGATCACGCACAGGAACAGTGCGGTCGGGCCCCCGTAGATGAAGGCAACCACCAGCGAGATGACTGTGACGGCGTACGACCAACCAAAAACCTTGAGCACGACGAGGTCGCCTTTCAACCAACGGGATAAGCCAGGGCTACGCAGCGGAGCGGACATGAGCCGGTCCCGGAGCCGCTCGGTGAAGAGCAGCTCCGGGACCGGCTTTACGTCAGTTCAACGATGAAATTACAGGTTCACGCCGAAATCGCGGGCAATTCCGGCAAGGCCGGAAGCGTAACCCTGACCGGTGGCGCGGAACTTCCATTCGGCGCCATTGCGGTAAAGCTCACCAAAAACCATCGCGGTTTCGGTGGAGGCATCCTCGGAGAGGTCGTAGCGGGCCAGTTCGGTGTTGTTGCTGGCGTCGACAACGCGGATGTAGGCGTTGCGGACCTGACCGAAGCTCTGGCTGCGGGCGTCCGCGTCGTAGATGGAGACGGGGAAAACGATCGAATCGACCTCCGGCGGTACGGCGGCCAGGTTGACGTTGATGATCTCGTCATCGCCTTCACCCTCACCGGTCAGGTTGTCACCGGTGTGAACGATAGATCCGTCCGGGGAGCTCAGGTTGTTGAAGAATACGAAATGCTTGTCGGAGATGATCTTCTTGGTGGTGTCCAATCCGAGAGCACTGGCATCGAGATCGAAATCGGTGCCGGTGGTGCTGCGAATGTCCCAGCCGAGGCCAACGGCGACGGCCGTCAGGTTCGGCGCCTGCTTTGTCAGCGAGACGTTTCCGCCTTTGCTCAAGCTCACGCTCATTACTTGGTTCCTCCTAGTAAGAATTTCCCTGTTGGTGCTGGATTTGTGATGCCATCTTCACTCTATGACTAACCGCGCTCGGCGGCCGGTCGATTCTGCAGAAAAACGAAGGTCCGCCCAGAGCTGAGTCCACCCCTGTTCAGCCTTGCGAACCCTACACGCCGGTACCGAATGAACCACCGGAAGCGACGCCTGAAAAATGATCGCGACCAGCAATCTTTAACAATTCTTTATGGAAACGCACGGGATCGGGAGATGGTTCCCGCTCGACCAGCACGGTCAAACTCTCAATGTTGATCCGCTTATTCATCCGCTTATTCATCCGCCGCCCGGCTGCCGCCCTCAGCTGCCGCCCTCCTCTGCCGCCTGCCGCCTGCGAATCAGTCGTGAGTAGTGTTCGTGGCAATGTCTACACCGTGGTTCGGGCGTCCCAGGCGGAGCCCGCAGGAGCAAGCGGCGGCCATGGCTGCCCGCGATGGGGCGGTTGCCGCCTTCCTGGATCTGGATACGCGGCAGCGATTTATCTCCGACGCGATTTCGGCGCTCAAGGGTTTGGAACCCCAGTCGCCGGTACTGGCTCAATGGCGTTCGGTGGAACAAAAGTGTTTCGACGCCAACGCCGACTATCTGACGATGTCTCAGCAGTATGAGCTGGAGGACATGGCCGGGGATCCGACCCCGATTGATATTCACGCCGCCACCAATGCCTTCCACCAGACACACCGCACCCTGGCTGCGGCGGCCACCGCCACCAACGACTTTTACAACAAACACCGCCGCACCCTGGACGACGCGCGAACGGCGCTGGACGCGATTCCACGGATCGCCGAAGAGGCGGTGCAAAAGGCGTTGGCAGCCAGGGCGTCGCTGGCCGGGGAGTACGCAGCTGTCGCGGGCTACTCCTCCGTGCGAACTGCCGCAATGGTGATGGATACCGCCACCCTCAAGTTGGATCAGGCATTGGCCAGTCGGTCAGTGCCGGCGATCCGCGAGGCGGCCGCGGCCGTGCACACGGCGGCCGGCCAGATCGATGAAGCGGCCGGCCTGGCCAAAACAGCCGGTGGTCGAGCAGCGTTGGCAATCTCAGCGGTGCGGACCCGGATCAGCGCGGTCACCACTCGAACCGAACGCCTACCGCAGGCCAGGTCGAATCTGCTGCGCGAATTCTCGGCGCCGAACTCGGCTGATCTGACCGGCAACGTCACTGTCGCCAGTCGAGAGTTGGAAGCGGGCGAGCGTGATTGGGAAGCCGCCGTACAGGCACAGTCACACGGTGATGCCGAGCGGGCGCTGGATTTGTTGGCGCAGGCCCGGCTGCATCTGAATGAGGCCACCGAGGCGTGTGATGCGGTTACGCATCGGTTGGAGACACTCAAGGCGGTGAAGGCCGATCCGGCGGGTCCAGAGCGCCAGACCCGGTTCCGCATCCGCGACACCCAGCGACTGGTTGTTGATCGCGGCCTGGTCAAGGAGTGGGGAACAGTTCTCGACGCCCAATCCAAGCGCGTGGACCGGGCGATCGATCTGCTCGGTGGGGTGCATCCCAATTACTGGGCCTACCTGCAGGAACTCAACTCGGTGGAAACGTTCGTCAAGTCCATCGTTGAGCGGGTTCGACACGCCGCAAGCGCGGGATAGCGTTCCACCCTCAGATTTCGCTTCCGAGAGCCACCAGCGAGGAGACCGTGACATAGCGGGCGCCCAATACCGGCCGCATCTCCTCCTGGCTTTCGCCCAGGGCCAACTTCACTGCTGCCCACGGCATATTTACTCCGGCCAGGGCGGTTTGGTAGAGCCCACCGGACGGGCGGGTGTTGATCTCCAGCAGCACGGCCTTGTCGTCCCACTGCCTGAACTGGACGTTGGCCAAGCCGCTGAGGTTGAACTCGGCCACCAGCAGGCGGGTCGCATCCAACACCGCATCGGGCGCAGACAGGAAACGGTCGCGGCCCACCTTGGAACGCGGAACCGCTACCAGCGTCCGCCCGTTGTCGGTGAGAACATCGACACTGATCTCAGGATTGTTCAGATACGGCATCACCAGCAAGGCATTGATGGAGAAGCCCGCTTCTTGGGCTTGTTTCAATGCCTTGGAGAACTGCGCGGCAGTAGCCGAATGGGTCACCGGGCCACAGAGTTCGGCCAATGTCGGTTCGTGTTCGGACAGGATGCGCACCCCGTCGGCGCCCACCCCGCTGGCAGGCTTGACCACCAGCGCCTTGCCGTAGTGCTTGAGTTCACGGATGGCTTGCCCAAACTCAATGGCAGAAGTCACCTTTCGCCACGGCGGTACCAGATCATGGTGTTCGCCAAGGGATGCGTAGGTGTTGCATTTGTCGTCCAAAAGAGCAATTGCCTCCGGACCGGGGCAGATCAGGGCTACGCCGAGCTCTTGAAAGTCTCTCGCCCGCAGCGCAATTGAGTGTTGCTCGTAGACCGGGAGGAACACCTTGATGCCTTTGTCCTGGCAGAACTGCAATGCGTAGTCAGCGTAGGCACTCCCGGTCAGTGTCGACTCCACGTAGCGATGATCGCAACCGGCGAGCATCGGGGAGGAGGCATCTTTATGACTACCGAAGAGTGTGACGCTGCGCCCATCCGGGTTCTTGCGCAACTGCTCCAGCACGTGCACCGTGGTGGCATAATTTCGGTTTAACCAAATAGCAAGACTGGGCACAGCAACTCCTGGCCGGTGATGGGGGTCGGTGCGCCGGACGATGTTCATTTTGCAAGGTTCCTCATCGTTGCCGTGATGCACCCTGGTGGTAACCCGCTGGCAGTACCCTACTGGTCAGTCAATCAGAAAGATTCACGTGCGCCACTTTGATCACTTGGACGAAATCGTCCGCAAGCAGCTGTTCCATACTCAACCGGGCGATTTCGACCTCGACAGCGAGATTCCCGTGCTCGCGCACGCATTGGGGGCGACCCTGTACATGCCGGGGACCAGGCCAAATCTGACGGCCGCCATCCAACGACGCGCGGCCGCCGGCGTGCGATCTATGGTGATCGACCTGGAAGATGCAGTCGAGGATTCGCGGGTCGGCGAGGCGTTGGACTGTGCGGTTGATTGCGTGACCGAATTGTCCGAAACAGGTGTGGACGCGATGATTTTTATTCGCGTGCGAACACCCGAGCACATCGACGAATTGTCGACGAAACTGCCGCCCGACGCGCACGCGCTATATGGATTTGTGCTCCCGAAGTTTTCGCCCTGGACCGGTCAGGGCTTCCTGGACGCAGCGATGGATTTTGATGCAGCGCATGACGTTCGAACACTGGTGATGCCGGTAATCGAGACGCCGGAGGCGATCTACCGCGAGTCCCGCGATGGCACGCTTTCGGGTATCCGCGAACTGCTGAACCGCTACCGGGACAATGTTTTGGCCGTCCGGTTCGGTGCCACCGATCTCTGCGGTCTCTTCGGCATCAGACGCGAACGGGATCTGACAATCTATGACGTTCGAGTGGTGGCCGATCTGATCTCGGATACGGTAAACCACCTCGGGCGCAGCGGTGACGACTCGAGCTTCGTCATCACGGCGCCGGTGTGGGAGTACTTTGCCAATCACGAGCGACTTTTCCGGCCGCAGCTTCGAAACACCCCGTTCCTGGAGCACGATGCGCTATCGCTACGACATCGACTGATCACCAAGGACTTTGACGATCTCATTCGTGAGAGTGTGCTTGATCGAGCCAATGGGCTGCATGGGAAAACGGTCATCCACCCGTCGCACGTGCCACCGGTGCATGCGCTTTCAGTGGTCTCCTTCGAGGAATACTCCGACGCTCGCGGCATCCTGGAATCCAAGACCGGAGCCCAGGCTTCCGCCTACCGGGACAAGATGAACGAAGCCGGCCCGCACCGACACTGGGCCGAGCAGATTATGCTGCGGGCCAGAGTCTTTGGTGTCGCCTCCGAGGAAACCTCGTTTGTCGACCTGCTCGCTGCATTGGTGAGTCCTTGAGATCCCCTACTGCGCATGATTTCCGGCAAACCACTGCCTGGGTGAGTGACCGTTTCGGCGTTGAACTACGCACGAGTCACTCCGAACTCGGCTGGGAACTGGCGGACCTGGTGGGGGTGGCGCTTCGGCGCAACCCCCGCCGGGCGCACCTTTTGGTGTCCTCGGTTCTGGGCAAACATATACCGGCCGATCCTCGGGTAATCCGCGGCATCGGGTTGCTGCTCGGCGCCCTGGTGGGTCATGCCCTCGCCGGTAGTGAAATACCGGCAAGTCTGAACTCAGCTGCCGCCCTGGCGGTATCCGGGTCTGATCCGGACAACTTGATCAGAATGCTGGCTCAACCGGCGAAGGTCGCATCGGAGTTGACGGTGCTCGGCTTTGCCGAGACGGCGACCGGCCTCGGACACTGCGTTGCCGAAGCACTCGGCGCCGGCGTCTACCTGCATTCCACCCGCCGCGCCGTCCCCGGGGTGCCCGTTGCAGGCACCTTCGAGGAAGGCCACTCCCACGCGACAAGTCATTTGCTGGAACCGATCCCGGGTGACCTGCTGGCCGGTGCGGGCGTTCTGGTTCTGGTCGATGACGAATTCTCCACCGGTAAGACGGTGATGGGGACGATTGCCGAGATCCATCAGATGTTCCCCAGGGAGCACTATGTCATCGCCTCGCTGATCGATCTGCGCAGTGATACAGATGTGGCCTCGATGACCGCCTTTGCTACCCGCCTCGGGGTCCGGATCACGATGGTTTCGCTGGTCAACGGTCGCGTGGATCTCCCCGATGGTCTGGCCGCGGCCGCGGCAGCATTAATCGCCCAGACCGATAATACTGTTATCCCCCCGGCGATGACCCGCGGGGAGCTGCTCGAGGCCCGAATCTCCTGGCCCGCAGCAGTACCCGAGGGTGGCCGGCATGGCTTCTTCGCCACCGACAATGTCGCCTTCGATCAGGCCATTGACGCAGCAGCGCAACAGATCCAAGAATTGCTTTCGGCCGCTGCGGGCCGGGTTCTGGTGCTCGGCACCGAAGAGTTCATGTATCTCCCGCTACGCCTTGCCCAGGTACTGGGCGAACGGGGTGGCCAGGAGATCCGCTTTCAGACGACGACCCGGTCGCCGGTGTACACGGTGGATGCAGCCGGCTATCCCGTCCGGCGCGGGTTGACGTTCATCTCACCCGAAGGTGACACCGAGGTTCCGCGTTATCTCTACAACGCGGATTGGGACGGGACTCCCGCTGAGGTGATTGTCCTGGTGGTGGATGCGGCGATGGATACGCCGGAGCTGCGGGCCGAAGGCGGATTGACCACAGTCCTGACAGATCTGGGTGTTCCGGTATTGCTCGCCATCGTCGCCGGCGCCGATACGTTGACCTTGAAGCAATCTCGACAGATCGAAGGCGCCAAGGCCCTGATCGCCCCAAATGCCTCCGAAGCAGTCTCAGACCTACCAGAACCCCTTTACGGGCCGGCTTTTGGTTCTTACCGAGCCGATGAGGTCAGCTGGTTGCTAAAGGATTTGTCGGACTTCAACCTGGAAGCCGATGTGGCCGAACGGGAGCAGCGGATTCAAGCCGGCAAAGCCCACTACGCCGAATCGCTGCCGATCGAGTTTCAACCCGACCTGAAATACCAAGAACTCTTCGAACAGGTTCTGGCCGGCAGCGCGGCCAGGCTGGCCCAGGCCGTTGGGCTGATCACCGAATTGGTATTGACCGAGCGTGGCTCCGACATAGTTCTGGTTTCGCTGGCCCGAGCCGGGACACCGATCGGAATTTTGATGAAGCGGTGGGCTGCTCGCAGTCACGGGCTGGACCTGCCGCACTATGCAGTGTCGATCGTCCGCGGTCGCGGTATTGACCGAGTGGCATTGGAATACCTTGCGCAACATCATGATCCGTCCTCGATCGTGTTCGTAGACGGTTGGACGGGCAAAGGCGCCATCGCTCGAGAACTCACCGAAGCGCTGACCCAACTGGCGGCCGAAGGCGGCCCGGTATTCAATCCCGCGTTGGCAGTACTGGCCGACCCGGGGAGCTGCGTCACGGACTACGGAACGCGGGATGACTTCCTCATCGCCTCAGCCTGTTTGAACTCGACCGTATCCGGCCTGGTCTCTCGGACCGTGCTCAACGATGCCCATATCGGGCCGCGAGACTTCCATGGCGCAAAATTCTATGCCGAACTGGCCGATGGGGATCGCTCCAACCAGTTCCTGGACGCGGTGAGTTCGGAGTTCGACGCGGTGCGACCAGCCGTGCTGGCGCAACTGCCGGTGCTGCTCGCCTCGGACCGGACGCCCACCTGGGCCGGATGGGCTGCGGTGGAACGGATCAGCGAAGAGTACGGCATCGAGTCGGTGAATTTCGTCAAGCCGGGAGTGGGGGAGACAACCCGGGTTCTACTGC
>JBBSUU010000060.1:0-10027 GCA_038234115.1 Mycobacteriales bacterium | reverse complement strand
AATGACTCTACAGGACTACCCGCCTCACAATGAAAACGCGAGGTCAGCCAGTTATCCAACAACGCGGAGCACCGGCTGCGAGGTGCCCGGCTGTACCGAGCGGACCGTCCGCGCCGCCAGCCACGCTTCGAACCGATCAACCGGCTGGGGACGGCTCAGCAGGAAGCCCTGCATTCCATCACAACGCATCGAGCGCAGCGCTTCCCTGGAGGACTCTTCCTCCACGCCTTCGGCCACCACCTGCAGCCCCAGCGAGTGCCCCAGGTCGATGATCGACTGCACGATGGCCAGGTCACCCAGAGCGGTCGACATCCCCTGGACGAACGACCGGTCGATCTTGATCTCCTCGATCGGTAGCCGTCGAAGGTAGGCCAGCGAGGAATACCCGGTGCCGAAATCGTCGACAGACAACGCGATGCCCTGTGCCTGCAGTGCGTCCAGCACCGGCAGCGCCAGCTCCGGATCGTTCATCACGTTGGATTCGGTGAGTTCGAACATCAGCAGCCGGGCCGGCACATCATGGGTTCGGAGGGCCTCGGCGACGCGCTCGGGAAAGTTGGCCGTCAGGTTGCGGACCGAAAGGTTGACCGCGACGCTGATCTGCAGACCCCTGGCGGTCCAGATCTTGATCTGCTTGAGCACTGTATCCAGCACGTGATTGAGCAGGATGTCGATCGAGCCGGTGGCTTCGATGGCCTTGACGAATTCCGCTGGAGTGACCATGCCGAACTCCGGATGCACCCAACGAACCAACGCCTCGACACCTCGCAGTTCCTGGTTTCGCAAGGTGATTTTGGGTTGGTAGTACACCACGATGTGACCTGACTCCACGGCCTGCCGGAACTGGGTGACCAGCTGGAACCGACGCCGGTACATCTCCCCCATCGTGGGACGGTAGATCTCATACCGCTCATGGCGGTTACGCCCGGCCAACAGAGCCATCTCGGCTCGTTGCAAGAGCCCGACGCTATCCGGGTTCTGCGCCTCCCCCTGCACCAGGGCGATCCCGGCATGCGGTTCGGCTTCGACGTCGACACCGACCAGGGAGAACGCCGTGCTCACCGAGCTCAGCACGGACACCACTTCCTCGGTGAGCGCCTCTTCGGCCATCGGTTCCATCAGAATGGCAAATAGGTCACTTTCCAGCCGGGCGATCTGCCGGGGTATCGGGCTGGACTCGAGGATGCGCTGACCGGCAAGCACCAGCAACTCCTCCCCGTGGCTGTACCCCAGGGCATTGTTGACCTCGGACAAGGTGCCCAGTTGAACGAGTACTACCGAGCCGAGCGACCCTGCTGCCAGCGCGGCTTCGGCGTCGACAGCCAGCCCGGCGCGACTCCGCAGTCCGGTAACAGAATCTCGATAGGCCTCGTTGCGCAGGGTGGAGAGCAGTCGGACGTTCTCCAGTGCGGTCGCCATGTGACCGGACAGGGTGGCCAGGAACTCGCCGTCCTCCTCGGAGAAACGTCCCCAGCGACTGAGTCGGTCGCGAACCTCGACATAGCCGCGAACGCGGTCGTTGGTGCGAAGGGCAACGATCATGACGTCGGTGGCGCCGCGCTGCTCCAAGGCCTGCAGGATGGCCGGGCTGGCGTTGCGGTCGACACTTACTCGGACCACTCCGGTGGATTTGGCCATCTGTAAGAGGTAATCATCAGCCAGGATGGACGGGACTTCCAGCTGTCCGTCGGTGTCCACCGCCAGCGCAAAGAGGTGATCGACGACGGCTGCCTGGAATTCGAAACCTGATTCCATGTAGAGCACCGCACTCGTTGCGTTGTTCTGAGCTCGCACCATCTCCATCATTTCCGGCCAGCGCGTGTTGTCCGCCTGGGTGACTCCCACGGCCCGAATGAACGTGTACATCTGATTGAGATCCGAATGCCGACTCATCATGGAGCGGAAGATCAAGTAGATAAAAACGAGGCCGCCGACGAGCGCCAGCGCCAGCAATGGACCGACCGGTTCGTCCGGAGTTGCCGCCCAGAGTGCGTGCTCGACCAGAGCAAAGATGATGACAAAACTTGCTGCCCCGGCGGCTCGCGAAAGCACCCTGGTCAGCGGCTCGGCCGGGCCGAGTTGGCGATAGGCCAGACCGACGATCAACGCGCTGGCCATTGCGCCGGTGAGAACACCGAGGGCCACCGGGATGATGGTTGTCGCGGACGTGTCCAGGATCGACCCGAGGGCGATCATGATCCCCAGCGCCGCCCCGGTCTCGGCGATGATCAGCGCCACGTTCAGCGTCGAGTGTCGCCAGCCATCGCGCCGGACCACGTAGACCCCGACGCCGGCCACGAGTTGGGTCAGCAG
Organism: Mycobacteriales bacterium; assembly: GCA_038234115.1. Taxonomy (GTDB): domain Bacteria; phylum Actinomycetota; class Actinomycetes; order Mycobacteriales; family Nakamurellaceae; genus Nakamurella. The sequence goes on along the minus strand of JBBSUU010000060.1, from coordinate 7,714 downwards.
GATGTACTGCCACGGCAGGATAAGGAGGCCGATGACAAGTGGAAACTCCGACAGGCTGACCATCAGGGTCTCTTTGCGGACTTCGACCCGCACCGGCACGACCTCGCACCAGATGAAAATAATAACCATCAACGCGGCGCCCAGTAACAATTCATTCGCGGTCAACAACGGGGACGGCGCACGCACGTGCGATCCGACGACCCAGATCCAAAGCGGCACGAAAATCAGCAGCACCAGCCCGGTGGTGATAGGGAAGACCTGTCCCGGCGACCGGTACTTGACAGATTCACTATCGCGCCTCGCGCGCCGCTGGCTCATGTAGCAACCTGCAGAATTGGTACCACTTCCACTGTGACCGCGAGGTGAATCGTTAAAATTCCTGCGCGGTCGAGAAAGGCAGCGGTGTGCTGAAAGCACATCACCAATGATTCCATCGCCGATCCGGGATGTGCCGGGGCGATGGTCATGAGGTTGACCAACGCATAGCCGGAGCGTAACTGCAGATCGGCAGTTTTATTCACCAGCGACCGGAAATCGGTTCCTGACCTGAATGGGTTCACTCGTTTAGGGGCAGGGCATCATCCAATAGATGATATTTCGAGCATGCCGCGGGATTAAATGGTCAGCAAATGGGAGCCGGATTTCAAAACCGGTCACCCAGGGTAGGACGACGGTGCGCCGCCGGTTCCACGGCACCCGCAGAATCCCACGGCACCCGAAGATTGCCCAGCGCCGCGCAACATTCCAAAACACCCCGCAGAATTCCAAAACACCCGCCGTCCGGGAGGGACGACGGGTGCGATGGTGGCAGGTGAGAGATTCGAACTCCCGTAGCTTGCGCGGCTGATTTACAGTCAGCTCCCTTTGGCCACTCGGGCAACCTGCCAGATTGTCAGCACCGGTTCTAGCCCGTGCACAACGCTCGTGGGAAATAGTACAAGGACGGCAAGCCAGTATCCCAATCCGCTGGTCAGTACGGCTGATGGTGCTGGTTGTCGGTTGTGCGTGAACAATGGGGTAAGCAGCAACCTGCAAAGCGAAACGCGGAGCACAGGTACGCAAGATGAGCACAAGGAGGCGACACCATGGCGGATCCGTCATTTGATGTGGTGAGCAAGGTCGATCACCAGGAGGCCGACAACGCCTTGAACCAAGCGGCCAAGGAGCTGTCCCAGCGGTTCGATTTCCGCGGCGTGAACGCCTCCGTCGTGTGGGCCGGCGAAGATGGCGTCACCATCACCGCCGACACCGAAGAGCGTTGCGCCGCGGCCATCGACGTCTTCAAGGAGAAGCTGATCAAGCGCGGGATTTCGATGAAGTCACTGGAAATCGGCGAACCACAGTCATCCGGAAAGATTTTCAAGGTCACCGGCAAGATCGTCGAAGGCATCGCGTCGGACAAGGCGAAGCAAATTGCCAAGAAGATCCGCGATGAGGGGCCCAAGGGCGTCAAAGCCGAAATCCAGGGTGAGCAGCTTCGGGTGTCCGGCAAGAAGCGGGACGATCTTCAAGAGGTGATCGCGTTGCTCAAGGGTGCCGATCTGGAAATCGCCCTGCAGTTCACCAACTACCGGTAGCGCTCTCAGCCTCTACCGACGTAGGGCATTGCGGTGGCCATGATCGTCATGGTGGCGATGTTCGTGCTCAATGGGAGCGCCGCCATCGCCACGATGGCGGTCGCCACCTCCTGCACGTTCATCGTCGGCTCCGGACGTCTCGCCCCGTCCGCCTGCAGCGCGCCATGGGTACCGGGGCCGATCCCGGCCAAGAGTGCGGTGGCGGCATTGCCGATGTCCAGTTGTCCGCAGGCGATCGAGTAGTCCCGACCTTCCAGCGACAGCGATTTTGTCAGCCCGGTGATGGCATGTTTGCTCGCGGTGTAGGCGATGGCATGCGGGCGCGGAGTGTGCGCGGAGACTGATCCGATGTTGATGATCCGACCGCCTTGCGGTTGTTGCGACTTCATCGCAGTGAAGGCGCCCTGCGCGCACAGAAATGCGCCTGTCAGGTTGGTGTCGATCACTTCACGCCAGGATGACTCCAACATTTCATCGACCGGCGCCGGCGTGCCAAAGGTGCCGGCATTGTTTATCAGCAGATCAATTCGGCCCAGACGCCCGGCCAGTTCGGCAAATACTTTTCCGGCAGCTGCCGGTGCGGCCACATCCAACTCCACTATCTCCGACGGTCCCACCAGAGTGCGCTGTACTGCCTGAAGGTTCGAGCGGGTTCGCCCGGCCAGCACGAGGTAGTAGCCGTGCTCGGACAGCGCAATGGCGGCGGCTTCACCGATGCCGGACCCGGCGCCGGTCACCACTGCAACCGGATTCCTTGAAGTAGTCACCTCTGCTGTTGTCACGCCGGGCACCTTTCACGCTGGTTGGTCATTCAGACCCAAGGCAGTGCGCGGGTACCGATCCCCAGCAATGAGGCGTCCAGTGATCCCGGGCCTACCACCGAGACCAGACAGTATGCCTCCACCTGCTCCCCCGCCGACAACGGGGCCGCAATCACCTTGGAACCCTTGGTGTCGTGGCGGAAATAGAGAGTTTGCACGATCAATGCGCCCCCTGCCGAGATGTCCGGCATTCCGGTCTGCGCGGTGATCAACGTCGAACAGCCGGCTCGAAGCCTCGAGAGGCCAGGTCCCGGGCCGGTGACTGCCAGCCTGGCGAAGGTCTCCGTGTTGTGCGCTTTCTCGCATGAAATAGGCCGGGGAAAGCGGCTTTGAGTGGTGCTGCTGCATTGACCGAACGCACCGGGAATCGTGCCGCCGGCAAAGGCTCCCCGAACGGTGCCCTGATACGGATTGCCGGGAGCGAGCGGGCCGACCACGCAGGCCAACCAGCCCTGGCCAGCTGCCTGTTGCTTCCGATCCGGCCCGGCAACCGACAGGCCGAACTGCATCGATGGCGTCCACTCCGCGCCTCGGCCCAGGGAATTACCCAGGTATCCAGCAGCCAGTTCTCGCCCACACGAGATTGGACTGCCGATGGGAGCCACCAATGGGTCGACCACGGCGTAGACCTCGCCGAATTTGCCCGAATCGCAGGAGCCCAGCACGAGCAATGGTGGCTGGGTGAAAGTCGGATCCGGTGCGAGCTTGGTCAGGCAACTGCCGATCGTCGGTGCCGGTTCGCCGGGTTCGGCGGCGGCCAGGCCCCTGACGTCCCGACGATTCACAATCGCCAGCGTCAGGAGCAGCGTGAGCGCCAGCGACAGCACCACCACCCCGGATCGCTGACGCTGCATCTGCTCATGGTAGATCCGGGTCATGCTGATCCTGGGTCATGGCAGGTGCTGGCCCGGGCACCGCGGTAGCAATACCGTTGACTGAGGGTACTTACCGCACGGCCATTGTCAGGAGAGGAAGCCCGACCAGCTGATTGAGCACACCTCCGCAGACGGCGCTTCATCGCACCGATGCTGGGCGTGACACGCTGCGAGTATCGATACGGCATCCGCTGCGGCACCGGCAGCTATATGGTTCGTCAGACCACTAACTGAGGGGCAGTTCGTTGCTTATCGATGATATTGACCAACATATTGTTTCGTGTCTGGTGGTCGACGGGCGAGCATCGTTTCGCGAGATCGGCGATGTGGTCGGGTTGTCGGCTCCCGCGGTGAAACGCCGAGTGGATCGCCTGGTGTCCACCGGCGTCATCACCAGCTTCACCGCCCGGATCGATCAGGGTTCATTGGGTTGGCACACCCAGGCGTTCGTCGACGTCACCTTCCGCAGCAACGTCTCGCCCTCCCGAATGAAGGAAGTGCTCACCCCTATTCCCGAAGTGGTTGCTGCCTATACCGTCTCGGGAAGCTCGGATCTGGTGGTGCACATTCGGGCCTCCAGCATGGAGCACTTTGAAAAGGCGCTGGAGCGACTGCGCGCACTGGACGCCGTCGGCCGCACCGAATCCACCATCGTCCTGTCCACCCTGATTGACCGGCCGACCCCGGTGGACCACACCAAGGCCTGACACAACAAAGCAGGGCGCCTCGCACGATGCGAGACGCCCTGCTTGTGATCCACTCAGGTTAGCCGATGTTCAGCCCTCGACCTCGGCGGCGCAGATTGGAATCCATGGCCAAGAAAAGCCCACCGATCAGCAACAGCCCCAAACCGAACATGGCCAGCGGAATGACTGGGCCGGCACCGGTATTGGGCAGCGCCGGCAGTTTGGTGATGATCAGGTCGGTGGTGACCCTGTTACCGAAACCGTCGAACCCGGTGACGAGGTAATTACCGGCCGGAGTACCCGGATTGACGCGGACGGTGGTGGCGGGGGGCAGATTGCCGTCTTCGTCGGTGGTGACGGTGACCGGCGGCCCCACCGGGTTGCCGGCGGTATCGGTCGGGGTCAACGTAACCGGAGTGTTCGGCGGCCATCCGCCACCCTTAACCGGGATGTCCTGACCCGGTCCACCTGGCGCTGGAACAACCAGCGTCGGCGGCAGGTAGGTGTAGGTCAAACCTGGTGAAGTGCCGTTGGTGTTGGTGACGGTCACGGTGACCGGTCCGGCCACCGTTCCCGGCGGAACCACAACGGTAAGCGTGGTGCCATCGTCAGAAATACTTGTCGGAATGACGGGCACGCCGTTGAAGATGACCGTGGTACCGGTGACAAACCCGGAACCCGTGACGGTGACGGTGTTTCCACCGGCCAACGGACCACTATCGGGATCAATCCCGCTCGTCGTCGGAACCGGCAACGGCAGATACGTGAACTCCTGCGGACCGCTGGTACCACCGGCGGTCGTAGCAGTCACATCCACCAAACCGACCTCATGAGCCGGAGTAGTGAACGTCAACGTCAAACCATCATCAGCGACCACAACATCAGCTGCCGGCACCAAGATCCCACCAATGGTCACCGAAGTTGCATCAACCACAAAACCCGTACCGGTCAGCGTCACCACAGTGCCACCAGTGACCAGACCACTATCCGGATCAATCCCGCTCGTCGTCGGAACCGGCAACGGCGCTAGGTTAGGACCTACTTCGACCCTGGCAAGATCTACCGTCGCCAGAACTCCGGTACCCAGGCCGAGCCGAAGTGCAACTTCGCGGTAGGACCCAGCCGCCGAGCCGGGCTCTTGAACGTTTCCGATCAAGGAAACTACGGTGTTGATGGCCGTGATTGCTGGGCTCAGGGTTGTGACAATTGTTGCAACTGCGGCTGTGGTCGAGAGCACCACTGTGCTGACGACGCCGACCGGTGCCGGACTGAATAGTGCACTGTTGATAGGCGCCGCCAAGGCGGTCAGCAAAGTGCCAACTGAGATAGCAACCGGCACTCCGCCGACTATGAGTGTGATATCGGCAGCAGCGGTGCCGTCTAGAACCTTTTCAAGCGTCCCATTGACGTTGACGTCAATCCCGGTACCGACGCCGTCTTCGAGGCAACCTGGTCCCGTACCGAGGAGGCAGATGTTGGCTGCGATGTTCAGGGTGGCCGCGTTGAGAGCACCTGTGAGTACCCCATCCAAGGCTGCCGGAAGTGTATTCAGGACCGCGCCAACTCTGGCGACCAGATTTGCCATAACCGGAGCCGAAAGAATTTGTGTATTGGGCGCAAGCGATCCCAACCCGACGCCAGGTCCCAGTTCGTCAGTCAAGAGCGCATCCAGGTCAACGGTGACCAAGCCGGAGCGCAGGTCGATCCGGATGACACCGTCGGTCAACTCGAGATTGAGTAGCCCATCAACGGCACCCGCCACGTCGGAGGTGATTTTAACTGTGAGTCCTGAGTTTCCAATGAGCGACCCCAGAGCGGGGTTCAATCCGGCCAGTGCCTGCGCCAGTGCGCCCGACGGGCCGGCCAAACCAGCTACCGCCGCGTCAACGGTCTGGACAACGCCGTCCGGCCCCTGCAGAACATCCACCAGGTCGGCGATGAGGGGTGATTCGAACGTCAGGCTGCCGTTGGCGATGGTGTAATCACGGCAATTGACCGGAGCGTCCAGATCAGCACATGTTGCCGTCGGCGCGCCACCGCCGGCTGTTGTTGCTGCGACTGCCGAAATGGCGCCCAGTTGGAGATCGAGATCAGCAATGGCATCGGCGAATTCATCCCCGAGGAGGCCCTGCAGATTGACGCCGGCATCGGCCGGGAAGTCGCTACCACCTGTGGTGTCAACAGCTCCGCTGTCACTTACTGCGCCGGTGGCAGCACGAGAAGAGCCTGGTGTTGCCTCTGCATAGTGGTTAACCGCGCCGACTGCGAGGAACGATGACAATGCACCCAGTGAGATACCACCAGGGATCGAAACGTTCAGCGTGTCGAGCGCCGTGATATCCAACGCCGACGTGTTGGGGCCCTCGTTAAGTGGCGAGGACGCCTCTGCTCCGGCCAGTTCGACGATGGAATCGAGGTTCACCCCACCCAGCAAAAGGCTACCGCTGAGGAATCGAGCGCTCGACGTCGAATCCCCCGGGGCGGCCTGCGCCACTCCGGTAGAAAAGCCGACGCCGGCGACAAGAGAGACAGCTGCAAACGCGCTCAGCCCCCGCTTCCAGCCGCTGGATCCGGCCCCACCCGCCGTCGCATGACGGCCTCGTCTTCTGAACAAAGTAATTGCCACTAATGCCACCCCTCGAGGAAAGAAAGCGCGTAAAGGTACGCTCCCAAATCCTCGCCGATGGCGGAGCCTCAATCCGTGTACGAACGGGTGAGAGTAAAGCCCGTGTGAAATTTTGTCACCGTAAGTGGCGCAGGCCCTGATTGGGTGGACGTTCCTTAACTCAATGCTCAAGACGAGGTGTGGAATTCACTCGTCCGGTCTTGGTCAACCTTTCCCGACTCCCGCCCACCCGAGCCCGGTCATTACCCTCCGCCACATAACAAATTGGTAACGCTTAGAGGTTTTTGCATCCAACAACTCCTCAGCTCGGCGGGTCAAACATTTCTCACACCAATGGCCTAAGACTGCTTAGCCAGATAGGGTGAATCACGAGAATTGCGCCCAAGGAATTGCTCCCATCAGACTGACGGTTCGACGGAGCCAACTCGTAAACCCAAGTTGTGGTGGTTCCCGTTTCGGGTCGGCTTCAGCCTTGAGTGGGTGCCACCTGATCGGGCCTCCAAGCCGGATTGCTTAGACTTCCTGAGCGACCGCTCGGGCCGCAGAAGCATCGAGGTGTCTGTTTGAAGCGCGGCGTGCTGTACGGCCTGGCGGCCTACCTGTGGTGGGGTGCGTTTCCATTATTCTTCCCACTCCTCCGGCCGGCCTCCGCGGGCGAAATCCTGGCTCATCGAGTGCTCTGGTCTTTCCTCATCATGGGCCTGGTTCTTGCCTTCCTCAAACAATGGACAACATTCCGGAAATTGCCATTCCGGGTGTGGTGGCAGATTTGCCTGGCGGCGGTGATGATCGCTGTGAACTGGGGCGTCTACATCTACGCGGTCAACAACGGCCACGTGGTCGAGGCTGCGCTGGGGTACTTCATGAACCCGCTGGTCAGTGTGGGACTGGGTGTGCTTTTTCTGAAAGAGCGGCTGCGCCGGCTGCAGTGGACGGCGATTGGAATCGCCGTGATCGCCGTGATGATTCTTGCGGTGGAGGCAGGCCGGGTGCCATGGCTCAGCCTGACGCTGGCCTTCTCTTTCGGCCTTTACGGCTATGTCAAGAAGGTCATTCCGCTCCGACCCACCGAAAGCCTGACTGCGGAAAGTATGGTCCTCACTCCGTTCGCCGTCGCATTCCTCGTGTT
>JBBSUU010000059.1:0-10075 GCA_038234115.1 Mycobacteriales bacterium | reverse complement strand
TGCACTACCCGAACGACGTCGTGCGGCGCCCCGCGGTCCCATTCAAAAGCAGAAATGAGACCGTAAGACGCCGCACGATTCAACAGATCTACCGGTGCTGAGCCAGCAGCACCGATCTACCAGCCGCGCTCGGCCAGCCGGTGCGGCACCGGGATGTCGGCGACATTGATCCCGACCATGGCCTCGCCCAAACCGCGGGAGACCTTTGCGATGACATCGGGGTCGTCGTAGAAGGTGGTGGCCTTGACGACGGCGGCCGCCCGCTCAGCCGGATTACCGGACTTGAAAATGCCGGAGCCGACAAAGACCCCCTCGGCGCCGAGTTGCATCATCATGGCAGCGTCCGCCGGAGTGGCAATCCCGCCGGCGGTGAACATTACGACCGGCAGTTTGCCGGTGGCGGCAACTTCCCGGACAAGTTCCAGCGGTGCCTGAAGTTCCTTGGCCGCCACGTACAGCTCGTCGGGCGACATCGAGGTCAGGCGACGAATCTCACCGTGGATCTTGCGCATGTGGGTGGTGGCGTTGGAGACATCGCCGGTGCCGGCCTCCCCCTTGGAGCGGATCATCGCCGCGCCCTCGGTGATCCGCCGAAGCGCCTCACCCAGGTTGGTTGCGCCGCAGACGAACGGCACGGTGAAGTTCCACTTGTCGATGTGGTTGGCGTAATCGGCCGGGGTGAGCACCTCGGACTCGTCGATGTAATCCACTCCCAGGGATTGCAGCACCTGTGCCTCGACGAAGTGGCCGATCCGTGCCTTGGCCATCACCGGGATGGAAACAGCGGCGATGATGCCGTCGATCATGTCCGGGTCGCTCATCCGCGAGACGCCGCCCTGGGCCCGGATATCGGCCGGAACCCGCTCCAACGCCATCACCGCCACTGCGCCGGCGTCCTCGGCAATCTTTGCTTGCTCAACATTGACGACGTCCATGATGACGCCACCCTTGAGCATTTCGGCCATTCCGCGCTTGACCTTTGCGGTCCCTCGCTGGTCGGCAGACTGATTCTCCACTACCGAGGCGTTTTCCTGAGCGGAATTCGCAGAAGACATGGTGAAGCTCCTTGATCGACAAACTGCGGTGGGGGCAACGGCTGAGCCGTGGCGGCAAGGCAGATCCGGTACGTCCGAACCTGTTCATTATGGGCCAGCCAGAGCCTGCCATGTTCCAGAACGGTTGCCTTACCGCCGAGACAACGAGTCGCGGTGGTTGCCCATCGGAGAGGTTACTGCTCCGACATCTTTCCTACCCGGTCCGGACCGGAATCGGACGCAGGCCCAGCTGTGACTCCAGGTCGGTCAGTTTTCCGAGATCGTCGAATTTTGCGGTGCCAACATCACCCAGGTCTGTCCCGGTTTGAACAACACCGGCGCCCCGGCCGCGTCCAGGTAGGACGTCGGTCCATCGAGTTCGGTGCGGGTCCAGGTGCCGTCTATCGCCTTACCGTCCCGATAGAGAGTAAATGTGCCGGTACCAACGGTGTCCGTTTTGTAGGACGGGCTGCCCGCGCTGTCCACCACACCGTCCGGTGCATTCTGCACATTTTGAACGAGCAGGTTCGCCGGCGCGATGGTGGCGCCATCGTTTCCGTCGACCGAAACCGCCCCCTGCCGGAGGTAGTGGTAGACGCCGTCCTCCCACCTGAAGCGGATCGGCGCCTGCATCGAAACCTGTAGGGAGGTCACGTCCCGACCATCTGCCATCAGAGGATAGTCAGCGCCGAAGACCAGACCGATGTCCTTCGGCTGGCTGATCCCGGCCACCGAAGTGGCGATCTCGGCCATATTGGCATGCAGGTTGTAGCTCCCGGAAGCCGCCGAAGACCGCCAATACGCGGCACCGGCCACGCCCGGCGAAGCATCGATGACGGGAGTCTGCTGCAGAAGTTCCACCGGCAACCCGGCGCCACCGGAGAACAACAGCGCCGGCGATCCCAGGGGCCGAAGGAGTTCGCCGTCGGTGGTGCGCACGCTGCGGACCGGACCAACCTCCTGCGGCAAAACCGACTGGAAGACGGCCACCAGACGGGTGAGGCCACCCTCGACCTGCTCGACATAGACGATGTCGGCAGCAGAAGTGCCGTACTGCAGACCGCCGAAGTTGGTGTTGTCGATCTTGGCGGCCAGCACCGGATTGGCCGAGATTGCCAGACCGGTCAGCGGGCTGGTGGTCGGAGCGGGCGGCGGCGGCGGCGGCGGCGGCTCCGGTGTGGGGGTGGGGATTTCGGTGGTGCTGCCGATCGTCGGTGTCGTAGTGGTGGTTTTGCTGGTGCTCTTACTGGTGGAAGAGGTGGTGACCACCGGCGTGGACGTCGTGGCGACGGCCTCCTCGCCGGCGGAACAGCCGGCCAGCACCAGGGCGACGATGACCGAGCCGGCTGCAAATAGCCGGTCTTTCTTGCTAAATCCCCCGGTCGATCGACCCAACACACCTGAACCCAATTTGAAAATTGACAACTGACTAACCTCCACTGCGCTCACCGCTACTTACGCCTGCCCCGCACCAGGCTTTTGTATTCAGCTGATTACGCTAGGCCATTTTCCGGCCGGACCGGGACGTGCCGCGCCCGAGTGGTCGTGACCGCTGAGATCAGCGCTCACTTGATCTGCACCGGCGCCGAGCCGGCAAGCGAGACTTTCGAATTCAGCGCAGCCAGCGCATGCGGCAGTCGTGAACCCAGTTCCAATGGATAGATCAATTCTGAGGTTTCAGTCAATTCACCGGCGCTCCACCATCGATGTTCGGTGATTGTCTCTGTCTCCAGGTCAGTGAAACCGTCACGACTGAGCCATTTCTCGGGGTTCTGCCCGGTCCTGGCCAAGAAGTAGTGTTCGGTCTGCTCGTAGGTGATGCCGACGAAGGAGAAGCGGGAGATCCGCCACCAGATCGGTCCGATCAACTCGGTATCGGTGAGGATCAGGCCGGTCTCCTCGGTGAGCTCTCGCACAGCGGCCCGGAGCATGTCCTCGCCATCCTCCAGACCACCCCCCGGAGTGAACCACCACCGTTGTTCCGGGAGCGCCGGATCATGGCCGCCAAGGAGCAGAATCCGGTCATCGTCATCAAACAGGACTACCCGGGCTGCGACCCTGGTCTGCGGCCGGGTCGGGTTGTACTCGGCGATTTCGAAGAACTCCGGGAGTGACGCCCGCCCGGCCAGTCGGAAAATGCGGCTGAAGCGTTCGGCCCGTAGGGCCCTGGTATCGCGCACCGCATCGTTATAGAAGCGGCGGGCCAACAGCACCCGCTCGGCGGTTTCGGTCAATTCGGCGGCCAGCCCCGGATCCAACGAGACGGGCAGTTGCTGCAATGCTCTGGTGAGATCATTTTCCGCGTCAGCGCGGCCGGTACGAGCGGCGGATTCCACCACCAGCGCGGAACTGCGGACATCGGCGGCCAGAGCTGCGTCCAACCCACCCGCGGCCGCAAGTGCCTTGGCGGCGACGGCGCGTCTGGCCAATGCGATATCCAAGCCGGCCCAGGCCGCCTCGGTCCGACGGTGTAACCGATCGAGCCGAGTGGCGATGCGGGAAAGCCGGAAGGCGGCGACCAACAACAGCAAGATGATGAGGGTGATCACCCAGCCCATCAGTCAGCCTCCACAACGGATCGCGGGTCGGCGGCAATCACGGTTTCGTAGACCTGCAGTATTTTGGTCGTCACCGCCGCCCAGTCGTAAGCGGCGACCACCGTTCTCGCACGCGACACCATATCCTGGCGGCCTACCGGGTCGGCCAACACGCCGGCCAGTACGGTGGCCAGCGCGGCTGCATCCCCCACCGGGAACAACCGACCGGCGCTACCGCCGTCGAGCACCCTGCTGAACGCGTCCAGGTCGCTGGCCACCACGGCCGCACCGGCACTCATCGCTTCGGTGAGGATCATTCCGAAGCTCTCGCCGCCGATATTGGGCGCGCAGTAGACATCGATGCTGGAAAGCAGTGCGGCCTTTTCCTCGTTGCTGACATGCCCGAGAATCTTCAGATGCGGCGTCAGCTCGGGGCCGGCCAGCGCCTTCAGCTCGCTCGCATCACCCTTGCCTGCCACCAGTAGCTCGAGGTCGGGATGAGTGGGGAGCAGCTGTGACAGAGCTCGGAGCAGGATCGCCATGCCCTTGCGGGGTTCGTCGAACCGACCGATGAAACCGATGGTCCCCCCGATCCTCGGATAGCCGGGCAACGGTACTGCGTCGGCGAAGAACCGATAGTCCACTCCATTGGGAATGATGACCGCATCGCCGCCCAGATGCTCGACCTGAACCTGTCTGGCCAATTCGCTGACCGCGATCCGACCGGTAATTTTCTCCATGAAGGGCTGCAGAATGCCCTGAAAGGCGGCCAGCGCGCGCGATTTCGGGTTTGCCGTGTGGAAGGTGGCCACGATCGGACCGTCGGCGACGATGAGGGCCAGCATGGACAAACTGGGGGCAACGGGCTCATGAACATGTAAAACGTCAAATTGCCCGGCCCGGATCCAGCGCCGGACCCTGGAGTAGGAGACCGGGCCGAAGGACAGTCTGGCCACCGATCCGTTGTACGGAATGCCGACACTTCGGCCGGCGGTCACCACAAAATCCGGCACCGCCATATCTTCATCCCCCGGGGCGAGCACCGAAACCTGATGACCGAGTTCGGTCAACACCCGGGCCGCATCCATCACGTGGCCCTGGACCCCGCCCGGGGTATCAACCGAGTAGGGGCAGACGATTCCGATCTTCATCGCGTTCTCTTTAGAAAGTCCGGGCCGGAGTCCGGGAATTCGCACGGACCGCGCTCGGATGCTCGGCGGGCAGATCAGACAGCCACAGCGGCTGCAACATATGCCAGTCGGCCGGATGTTCGGCGATCCGAGAAGCAAAGAAGTCAGCCATCATCTGGGTGCCGCCGCGCACCTGCTCCCGCAAGCGAGCGCCGGGCAATTCCATCGGCGCACCGATTTCGGTCAGCCACCCGTCATCGGTGAAGGCAAGATGCGCCGGACAGAAGTCAGCCCCGGTCAGTGCAGCCAACATGGCCGGGCCGGCCGGCATTTTGGTCTGTTCGCCGAAGAAATCCACCGGGACACCCCCGGCGGACAAATCCCGATCTGCGAGCAGACAGATCAGCTTGCCCGCGTTGAGACGATCCTTCAGAATCTGCGAGGGAGCCACCGTCCCACCGGTCAATGGCAGCACTTCGAAGCCGAGGCTCTCGCGGTAGGCGACAAACTTGTCGTAGAGACTTTCCGGCCGCAGTCGCTCGGCGACAGTCACGATGCCACCGAATACATGGCTCAAGCTGAGGCCGGCGATGTCCCAATTCCCCGAATGGGGCAGCGCAAGGACCATCCCGCGGCCGGCATCCTGGGCCGCCCGGATGTGTTCGAGCCCATGGAAGGTGGTGAGAGTTTTTTCCGCCACGGCCACCTTGTCCATTGCCGGCAGTCGAAAGGTCTCCCGCCAATAGCGGGCGTAGGACCGCAATGCCGCGTGCGTCAGCCCCGCCAATGCTGCTGGGTTCGAGTCCGGTCCGAGTACCCGATTCAGGTTGCGGGCCAATTGGATCGTGCTGGGTCCGCGTCGCCGAAAGGCCAGGTCGGCCGCGGCGTCGAAGGTTGCCCGGGCCAAGGACTCCGGCAGCGCCTTGACCACCGACCAACCGGCGCCGTACCCGGTACCGGCCAGCACCTCTGCAGTTCTTCCCATCAGATAGATCTCACGGCGTGATCCCAGGGCTGGGGGCAGCACCGGGCTGGGTGGCCTGCTCCCGGCGGGCGTAAGCGGCTTTGACCTGGATCAGCCGTTGGAACATGGTGAACACGCTTGCCGCGGCCAGGATCCACAGACAGATCTCCAGAGCGTGCGGCACTCCCAGCCCCTGCAGACCGGAACCGACAAGCCCGAGGACGTTGCGCTCGGCGCGTTCGGCCAGCGCCCCGGAGATTGGCAGGTTGACCGAATCGGCGCGGGCCTTGATGTAGGAGACGACCTGGCCGGTGACCAGGCTGAGTAAGGCGGCAACGCCGACGCTGGGTTGTTCCAGGTGGACGAAGGCATAGAACGCCAGCGAGCCGAACACGGCGCCGTCGGCGATCCGATCACACGAGGCGTCCAGCACCACGCCGAAATCCGTGCCATACCCCCGCGCCCGCGCCATGGCGCCATCGAACAGGTCGAAAAGAACGAAGAGCGTGACCACCATGGTCCCGATGAAAAGGTGGTTGGTGCCGAAGAGTGCGATTGCACCGATCACCGCTCCCGCCGTACCAAGGATCGTGACGGTGTCCGGGTTCAGCCCCGATTTCAAGAGTCCACGCCCGATGGGGTCGGTCACCCGCGAAACCGCGGAGCGAGCCAGGCCGTTGAGCATTGCGGGTCCGATCATGGTCAATAAGGTCGATTGGCGACGGCCATCGCTGACCATCTTGATGTGGGCTTTCCACGATAACCGGACGTAGCCACTCCGACGACCACAACAGCACCATTGCCCGGTTGTTCCGTGCACCGGAGCAGCGCGGCAGCACACTGACTGAGAACGAGGTCAGCCCGGTAATTCCCAGGCGGCGGCAATCAGATCCCTGGTGTCACCAAGCAGCTGGGGCAAGACTTTGGTCTGGGCGATGACCGGCATGAAGTTCGCGTCGCCCCCCCAGCGCGGCACCACGTGCTGGTGCAGATGGGCGGCGATACCGGCGCCGGCCACCGCACCCTGGTTCATTCCGATGTTGAAGCCGTGGGGACCGGACACCGCGCGGACAACCCGCATCGCCTGCTGGGTGAAGCGGGCCAGCTCATCGGTTTCCGGTGCTGTCAGGTCGGCATAGTCCGCAACATGCCGATAGGGCACCACCATCAGGTGGCCGGGGTTGTACGGGTACAGATTCAACACCGCATAGACCGTTTGGCCGCGGGCAATGATCAGTGCGGCCGCGTCATCCCCGATGGTCGGGATCCGGCAGAACGGACACTCGGTGGAACCGGTCGTCTCGTTCTGCACATAGGCCAAGCGGTGCGGGGTCCAGAGTCGAACCAGGCCATCCGGCTCCCCCACACCGTCTTGTGGGGTTGCCGCCTTCAGCTTTGCCATCTGCTGTCAGACCGCATTCAGTGCGGCGAATTCGGCGACGGAAGCCGACGGCGCAGTGTTCATCCGACGGTCGACCCAATCAGCAATCGCAGCCACCGCTTTCTCCACCGCGACCCCGTTGACCTGGCTGCCGTCCAGGAATCGGAATGACACGGCCCCGGCTTCGACATCATTGGCCCCGGCCAGGAGTTGGAACGGCACCTTACCGGTGGTGTGATTGCGGATCTTTTTCTGCATACGATCGTCGGAATGGTCAACCTCAACTCGAATACCTTTGGCACGCAATAGTTTTGCCACTCCATCAAGGTGATCGCCGAACGCCTCCGCAACTGGAATACCCATTACCTGGGTCGGCGACAGCCAGACCGGGAAGGCCCCCGCGTAGTGCTCGGTGAGCACCGCGAAGAAACGCTCGATGGATCCGAACAACGCGCGGTGAATCATCACCGGTTGCTGCCGACTGCCATCGGGGGCTGTGTAGGACAGGTCAAATCGTTCCGGCAGATTGAAATCCAACTGGATGGTGGACATCTGCCAGGTCCGCCCCAGCGCATCCTTGGCCTGCACCGAGATCTTCGGACCGTAGAAGGCAGCCCCACCCGGATCCGGGACCAGTTCGAGTCCGGACGCGGTGGCAACCTCTTCCAGGGTGGCGGTCGCTTCTTCCCACGCCGAATCCGATCCCACCGATTTCTCCGGATTCCGGGTGGAGAGTTCCAGGTAGAAATCGTCGAGCCCATAATCGGCCAGCAGATCCAGCACGAAGGTCAGCAACGAGGTCAGTTCGCCGCGCATCTGCTCCCGGGTGCAGTAGATGTGCGCATCGTCCTGGGTGAAGCCGCGGGCCCTGGTCAGACCGTGGATCACGCCGGACTTCTCATACCGATAGACGGTGCCGAATTCGAACAGTCGAAGCGGAAGCTCGCGGTAGGACCGCCCCCGGGAGTCGAAGATGAGATTGTGCATCGGGCAGTTCATCGGCTTCAGGTAGTAATCCTGACCGGGCTTGCGCACGGTGCCGTCGTCATTGAGTTCGGCGTCCACGTGCATGGGCGGGAACATGCCCTCCCGGTACCAGTCAAGGTGTCCGGAGGTCTGGAACAGATCTGCCTTGGTGATATGCGGGGTGTTGACAAAGGAATAGCCGGCCTGGACATGACGCAGCCTGGACAGCGCCTCCATCTCATTGCGAATGATCCCGCCCTTGGGATGGAAAACCGGCAGACCGGAACCGATCTCATCCGGGAAGGAAAACAGATCAAGCTCATTGCCCAGCCGGCGATGATCGCGTCGTTCGGCTTCGGCCTGCAGGGTCAGATACTCATCGAGCTTTTCTGCCGATTCCCAGGCGGTGCCGTAGATCCGTTGAAGTTGAGGATTTTCCTGGTTACCCCGCCAGTAGGCAGCAGCCGATCGCAGCAGCTTGAAGGCCGGGATGTGTTTGGTGGTCGGCAGGTGCGGTCCCCGGCACAGATCGCTCCAGGTGGTGTCACCGGTATGGGCGTGCACGTTGTCGTAGACGGTCAGGTCGCCGGCGCCGACAGCTTTGAACTCCGCCTCTTCGGAACCGCCGGTGCCGCCCTTCAGTCCGACGAGTTCGATCTTGAACGGTTCGTTGGCCAGTTCTTCGATGGCCGCTTCTTGCGATGGGTAGACCCGCCGGGAGAACCGTTGACCGGCTTTGATGATCTTGTTCATCCGCTTTTCCAGATCGGCAAGATCTTCCGGAGTGAAGGGCCGCGGCATCTGGAAGTCGTAGTAAAACCCGTCGCGGATCGGTGGGCCGATGCCCAGGTGGGCCTCCGGAAATGCTTGTTGGACGGCTTGCGCCAACACGTGAGCGGCCGAATGCCGGATCACCGATCGACCCTCCTCCGACGATGCGGCAATGGCCTGCACCTCGGTGTCGGCTTCCGGGGACCAGGCAAGATCACGCAGCATGCCGCCGGCATCCTTAACCACGAGGACGGCGTCCGGTCCGCTTCGGGATAGCCCAGCTTCCCCCACGGCAGCAGAGGCCGTGGTCCCAGCAGCCACCCTCAGGAGGGCGGACGGGTTGATCTGGGCAACTTGGGACACGAGAGACACTCCATGCTTGGTCGAGAAGGCTGGAAGAGGGTGCAGAACGGGTGCAGTGAAAAGGGGATACCTGGATCGGTCCCTCTTGAGATGTTAGTCGGGCCGCCGAACGAGTTTCTCCGACCTCCGGAATCACAAAACCCAGCCTCCGCGAACGGAAACTGGGCTTGAGCTGGTGGTCGATACTGGGATTGAACCAGTGACCCCTTCGGTGTGAACGAAGTGCTCTCCCGCTGAGCTAATCGACCGTGACACGTCGAGGTGAACTGCTACCTCGCAGGATCTTTGGCGCCCGGGTCAGCGCCAGGCAATACGATACCCGATCGCCAACGAGGTCTGTGCCACCTCGGTGCGTTTCGGTAACCGTGCCGGCCAGATCGTGGAGCTGCGAGCCCTTCCCCGGCCCCTGTGTCGGGTGGCGGCAGAGGCACCGGAACAGGTGGCTTGAAGTTTGCAGCCAGAGCGAAATTCGCCACGACTATCTGACGCTATCCGGGTGGTGGTGCTCCACTCGGACTGCTCGCCAGTTACTCGAATGTGCAGATGCTTCCAAACGGGTGAACTATCGGAAGTCGCGTGATCGCGGCAATCCATCCCCGTCTCTCTCTACGTATCCCGACCACAGGGCCGGCGCCGGCAAGGCATCGCCCACCTGACTCGCAGGACTGAAAAATATGAGCATCCAACCTTTCCAGACCGGCTCCGACCTCGTGCACGCCAGCATGACCCTGCGCTTGGTCGGCGGCTCCGCCGACGACATCGTCACTGCGACACTTCGTTATAACGTGCTGGAGCCTTTTGCGGTCCGAGCCAGCTTTGCATTGCCCGACAGTCCGGCGGTGGAGTGGGTGTTGTCTCGCGACGTGCTGCGCGAAGGCTTGATCATGCCCTCCGGGTTGGGAGATATTCGGGTGCTCCCCACCGCTGAC
>JBBSUU010000058.1:0-10080 GCA_038234115.1 Mycobacteriales bacterium | reverse complement strand
CGCCGGGCATCTGCGGATCTTCACCAGTATTGTCCTGCCGTTGTCACGACCTTTGCTGGCCGTGTTGTTCTTCATGAGTGTTCTGCAAACCTGGAATGACTTCGCCTGGCCCCTGATCGCGCTGAAGCAGAACGAACTGTTCACCTTGCCCATCGGGTTGCTCTACCTGCAGGGCCAGTTCGGCTCGGACTTCGGTGGAACAATGGCATTTGCACTGATCAACGTGACCCCGATGATTGTGCTGTTCTTGGTGTTCCAGCGCTATTTCGTCCAAGGATTTGCTCGTAGCGGTATTCGATAGCTGTGACCGTGAGGTCCGAGGAAAGTAGAACTCGATGATCTTCATTACCGCGAAGTTCGCCGTTAAGCCGCAATTCGCCGATCACTGGATGGAGATTGCTGAAGAGTTCACCGCCGCCACCCGCAATGAACCAGGTTGTTTATGGTTCGACTGGTCCAGGAGTGTCGAGGATGGGACGGAATACGTTCTCGTGGAAGCCTTTCGAGACGATGACGCCGGCGGCGCTCATGTTCAGTCCGAACACTTCAAAAAGGCGCAGCGTGACCTGCCACCGCATCTGGTTCGTACCCCCAGGATCGTCAGTTTCGGAGTCGATCAGGATGATTGGTCCGAGTTGGGTGAGATGGCCGTCGACATGGGTTGATCGGACATCAGCGCCCGGAAGTGGCATCCTTGGTGGCACCGGACAAAAGTGTATTGCGAGGCAGCGAACGTGCAGAACCGCACTCCCCATTCCGAATCGCTCGAACCGATCGAGCGGGCGTCCAGGGATGAACTCGTCGCACTGCAACTTCAACGATTGCGCGCCACCGTGCTTCGGACGTATGAAAATGTGCCGCACTATCGATCCGCTTTCGATGCTATCGGCGTCCACCCGGCCGATATCCGCGAGTTGTCGGATATCTCGAAATTGCCATTCACCACGAAATCCGATCTCCGGGAGAATTATCCCTTCGGAATGCTTGCGGTGCCGCGGGAGCAGGTGGCCCGCCTACATGCTTCTTCGGGTACCACCGGCAAGGCCACCGTGGTCGGGTACACCAAGGAAGACATCGCCAACTGGGCGGCGCTGATGGCCCGCTCGCTTCGGGCCGGTGGTGTCCGACCGGGGGATCGGGTCCATGTTGCTTACGGATACGGCTTGTTCACCGGTGGACTCGGCGCCCACTACGGCGCAGAAGAGCTGGGCTGCACCGTCATCCCGGTTTCCGGCGGCATGACGGAGCGGCAGGTCACGCTGATTCGTGACTTCGAGCCGGATGTCATCATGGTTACCCCCAGCTACATGCTGGCGATCGTCGATGAAATGGAACGGCAGAATATCGATCCGGCATCGACCTCGTTGAAGGTTGGAGTGTTTGGGGCCGAACCGTGGACCAACGACATGCGGACCGAGATTGAACACCGGCTAGATCTGCACGCGGTGGACATCTACGGCTTGTCCGAAGTGATGGGCCCCGGGGTCGCTATGGACTGCGTCGAGACGAAGGATGGTTTGCACGTCTGGGAGGACCACTTTTATCCGGAGATCATCGACCCTATTACCGGGGTCGTGCTGCCGGACGGCCAGGTGGGTGAGTTGGTTTTCACCTCGCTGACCAAGCAGGCAATGCCGGTAATTCGATATCGGACCAGGGACCTGACCCGATTACTCCCGGGGACGGCCCGTTCGATGCGCCGGATCGAGAAGATCACCGGGCGAACGGACGACATGATCATTCTGCGTGGGGTAAACCTGTTTCCGACGCAGATCGAAGAGTTGATCCTGAAGATTCAGGCGCTGTCGGCGCACTTCCAGTGCGTCCTGCATCGGGACCACGGCCCGATGGATGAGATGACAGTACGGGTGGAGCGACGAATCGACGCCGCCGCAGCTGATGCGCAGGCGGCCGCGGGCATGCTGCAATCGATGATCAAGAACGTGATCGGGGTCAATGTCGCGGTTCGGGTCCTGGAGCCGGCAGGCGTCGAGCGATCGGCCGGCAAGATGCGCCGGGTCGTGGACAACCGGCCAGCTCGGTAACGGCTCAGACGCTTAATAACCGGTAGGGAGCCAGCAATATCGGGCCGACTATTGGGTCACCCGCAGGCCGTCGAAGACGAGCCCGCAGACCACATTGCCGAGCGCGGCAGCGGTCAGGGCGCTGGTGGGCTTGAGCCACTCGGTGATCGAGTTGACGGTGCCGAACAAAAGTCGGGCAACCACCGCCGGATCCAGGTCGGGCCGGAGGTCACCGTCGCCGACAGCCTCCTTCACCAACTCGGTGACCAACCGGTCGAGGCCCCGTCGCCGGCTCAGGGCTTGTCGCTCGACCTCACTGTTGCCGCGGACCCGCAGCAACAAAGTGACATAGGGCAGTCGGTCCACCAGGACGGCAATACTTTGCCGCAGCAACAACTCCAGGCGCTGAACGGCCGGCGCATCGGAAGCGGCCACCCCGGCCGCGGCGCTTTCCAGTCCGACCAGCGCCTGATCCAAAGCGAGGCGGAGAAGTTCCTCCTTGCTCTGGACGTGGTGATAGATGGAGGACTTGCCGATTCCGAGACGGCCGGCCAGATCTTCCATGCTGGTGCCGTCGTAACCACGCTCGTTGAACACCTCGACCGCGGCGGCCAGCACCGACGCCCGGTCATGTCCCGGGCGGCCTCGACGGCGCACAGGTGCGTTCACGGTAACCCCCTGGCCGGCCGATCGTTGACTTCGGATCTGGAATTCCAGCATAATAACTTAACGAACAGACGGTCGGTAATTCGGTGTGGAGGATGTTGTGACAGTGCTGTCCAGCTACGTAGAAGGAAAGTGGGTAACGCCGACCGGTGCCGGGACCCCCATTCACGACGCTGTGACCGGCGTCGAAATCGCTCGCCTGTGCACCGAAGGCATCGATATGGCCGCCGCCTTGGATTACGGTCGCCGGGTCGGCGGGCCCGCGCTACGCGCGTTGACGTTCCATCAGCGGGCGGCGCTGCTCAAGGCCCTGGGCTCCTACCTTCGCGAGCACCGCGAGGACCTCTACGCGCACTCGGCCAGAACGGGCGCCACCAAAGGCGACTCGATGTTCGACGTGGACGGCGGCATCGGGGTCCTGCTCAGCTATGCCAGCAAGGGGCGCCGCGAATTACCCGGCGATACCGTATTGCTCGATGGCCCCACCGAACCGCTCGGTAAGGGCGGCACCTTTTTGGGCCAGCACATCTGGACCCCATTGCACGGTGTTGCCATTCAGATCAATGCTTTCAACTTCCCCGTGTGGGGTCCCTTGGAGAAGTTTGCGCCGGCTTTCCTGGCCGGCGTCCCGAGCCTGATCAAACCGGCGAGTCCGTCGGCCAACCTCACTCACCGGCTGGTCGAACTAATCGTCCAGTCCGGTCTGCTTCCGGCCGGTGCGATCGGCGTCCTCACCGGCAGCGCGGGGGACCTCCTGGATCATCTGACCGAGCAGGATCTGGTCGGTTTTACCGGTTCGGCCGCCACCGCCAACAAACTACGGACACATCCGGTGGTGGTGGCCAACAGTGTCCGGTTCACCGCCGAGGCCGACTCACTGAACTGCTCGATCCTGGGTCCGGACGCTGTTGCCGGTACCCCCGAATTCGATCTGTTCATCAAATCTCTCACCAGCGAAATGACGGTGAAGGCCGGCCAGAAGTGCACCGCAATCCGACGGGCCATTGTCCCGCGCTCCTTGTTGGAAGCGGTGGGGGAGGCGGCGTCGGCCCGGCTCGCCAAGGTCGTGGTCGGTAATCCAGCGGACCCGTCGGTCCGGATGGGTGCATTGGCCGGCCTGGAACAGCGGGCGGAGGTACGCCGATCACTCAATGAGCTGCTGGCGGTTTCCACTGTCGTATTCGGTGACCCCGATCACGTCGAGGTCATCGGAGCCGACCCGGACCGTGGTGCGTTCATGTCGCCGATACTGTTGTGCGCCAACGGTGATGACGCCCAGCCCCACGAGGTGGAAGCATTCGGCCCCATCAGTACCCTGATCGGGTACGACACCGTCGCCGAGGCGATTGCACTGGCCGTGCGCGGTAAGGGCAGTCTGGCCGGATCGCTGATCACCCACGATCCCGATGTCGCCAGAGAAGTGGTGCTCGGTATTGCGCCATGGCACGGAAGACTTCTGGTGCTGGATCGAGACGATGCCGGTGAATCCACCGGGCACGGATCGCCACTACCCGCCCTGGTTCACGGCGGGCCAGGTCGGGCCGGCGGCGGCCAGGAACTGGGCGGTCTGCGCGGTGTGCACCACCATATGCAGCGCACCGCGATCCAAGGTTCCCCGGACATGATCACGGCCATCACCGGCCGCTGGGCGCCGGGCGCCGGGCGCAACAGCACAAAGGTACATCCGTTCCGAAAATCATTGGCGGAGCTGAGGATTGGCGACAGTGTGGTCGCCGGCCCGCGGACTGTCACCCTCGAGGACATCGACCATTTCGCCGAGTTCACCGGCGACACCTTCTATGCCCACACCGACGCGGCGGCAGCTGCGGCGAACCCGTTCTTCGACGGACGGGTCGCCCACGGTTATCTGGTGGTGGCCTTCGCCGCCGGGCTGTTCGTCGATCCCGACCCCGGACCGGTGCTGGCAAATTACGGCCTGGACAACCTGCGATTTCTGACCCCCACCTATCCCGGCGACGAATTGACCATCACTCTGACCGCGAAGGCGATCACTCCCCGGGACGGCGACTACGGGGAAGTTAGATGGGATGCCGATCTCACCAAACAGGACGGCACTTCGGTGGCCAAGTACGACGTATTGACCATGGTGGCCAACCAATGGCCGATGCGCAGCGACGAGAAGGACTGAAGACATGACCCTTATCGACCAGCAGCAGCAATTGCCCGACCTGCAGGCGCAGTTTGACGACACCATCTCTCGGGAGCATCGCATCGAGCCGCGTGACTGGATGCCGCAGGCCTACCGCAAGACGATGATCCGGCAGATCTCCCAGCATGCCCACTCGGAAATAATTGGCATGCAGCCGGAGGGGAACTGGATCACCAGAGCGCCCTCACTGCGCCGTAAAGCGGTGTTGCTGGCGAAGGTCCAGGACGAAGCCGGGCACGGCATGTACCTCTACGCGGCGGCCGAAACCCTCGGTGTGGACCGCGCCGACCTCACCGAGAATCTGATCAGCGGCAAGCAAAAATACTCGTCGATCTTCAACTACCCGACTTTGTCCTACGCCGATGTGGGGGTCATTGGCTGGCTGGTCGACGGCGCGGCCATCTGCAACCAGGTTCCCCTGTGCCGCAGTAGCTACGGGCCGTACGGCCGGGCGATGGTGCGGATCTGCAAGGAGGAGTCATTTCATCAGCGGCAGGGTTATGAACTGCTGATGACCATGATGCGCGGCACCGCGGCCCAGATACGCATGGTGCAGGAGTCGGTGGATCGCTTCTGGTGGCCGGCCCTGATGATGTTCGGCCCGCCCGACGACGAATCGCCGAATACGGAGCAGTCGATGGCCTGGGGTGTGAAACGGCATACCAATGATGAGTTGCGGCAGCGATTCGTGGACATGTCGGTGCCGCAGGCGGAAAAACTTGGCGTGACCTTCCCGGACCCCGCACTGCGATGGAATCCCCAGCGTGGGCACCACGACTTCGGAACACCGGACTGGGCGGAGTTCTGGGCTGTGGTCAAGGGCAACGGACCCTGCAATGCGCAGCGGGTCGCGCACCGAAAGTCGGCACACGACGACGGTGCCTGGGTACGCGAAGCAGCCATGGCGCACGCGGCGAAATCCGTGACGACATGAGCCGGGACTGGCCACTTTATGAGGTGTTTCTTCGCGGTAAGCGGGGTCTGAACCACGTCCATGTCGGCTCGTTGCACGCCGCTGATCCGCAGATGGCACTGCATCACGCCCGTGATCTGTACACCCGGCGTAATGAAGGTGTCAGCATCTGGGTGGTTCCGGCCGCGAGCATCACGGCCAGCAGTCCGGACGAGAAGGATCCCTTCTTCGCACCCGCCGGCGACAAGGTGTACCGCCATCCGACGTTCTATGAGATTCCCGATGATGTTCCCCACATGTGAAGGCAAGCAACATGTCTCATGACGAAGCAGGGAAGGCCGACAGTGTCGAGGACGATTTCGCCGCGCACGCCCTGACGCAGGACACCGAAGACCACCGCTGGGCATTCGGCACCGGGTTCACCGACGCCCTCGAAGGCGTGGACACCAGTGTGCCGGTGGGCGTGGACGGCGCGATGCTGGCGACCTACTGTCTGATGCTGGGCGATGACGCGCTCATTATGAGCCACCGCCTGCAGCAGTGGATGACACGAGCACCCGAACTCGAAGAAGAAACTGCGATCGGCAATATCGCCCTTGACCTGCTCGGGCAGGCTCGGATGTTGCTGGCGCGATCGGGCAAGGCCGACGGGACCAATCGCAACGAAGACCAGTTGGCCTTCTGGCGTGCGGAGGGTGAGTTCCGCAATGTCCGACTGGTCGAACGGGTTGACGCCGATTTTGCCGAAATGCTCGCCCGCTTGTTGGTGTTCTCGACGTGGCGCCTGGCTCAGTTTGACGCCTTACGTTCGTCGAAAGATCAAGTGTTGGCAGCGATTGCGGCCAAAGGCGTCAAAGAGTTGACCTATCACCGCGACTACGCCGCCCGCTGGGTGGTCCGCCTCGGCGATGGCACTGCCGAATCACACCGCCGGATGCAGGCCGCCCTGGCGGCGGTCTGGCCGCTGACGGAGGAGCTTTTTCGCCCGCATCAGGTCGAGGCCGACCTCCCCGGGGTGGCAGTGGATGTCTCGGCACTGCGGGCCGAGGTTGACGTAATCCTGGATTCGGTGCTGGCAACGGCAACACTGAGCCGACCGGCCGTCGGTGCGTTGGCGGGCGTCCGCGGTCGATTCGGTCGCGATGGTCTGCACACCGAAGCATTCGGCTACATCCTGGCCGAAATGCAGAGCGTCGCGCGCGCCTATCCGGGCGCGACATGGTGACCGCGCGGGTGCTGCCAGAAGTCCCTGCATGGGACGGCACCGCCTGGGATATTGCCGGGCGGGTCCCGGACCCGGAACTCCCGATGGTCACGCTGGCCGAGCTGGGGATTTTACGGGATGTCCGGCAAGTCCCGGGCGGCGTCACCGTCACCATCACACCGACCTACTCCGGGTGCCCGGCGATGCGAGAGATCAGCCACGATCTTCGATATAGATTGCAGCAGGCCGGTTTCGGTGAGGTCACCATCCGTACCGAGCTTTCACCTGCCTGGACCAGCGACTGGATCACCCCCGAAGGGCGCGCCAAACTGATCAGGGCCGGTATCGCCCCACCGAACTCGGCGCGGACCCGAAAGGCCGGGCCGATCCCCCTGACGCTGGGCCGATTTGAGCGCACTGTCGCCTGTCCGCTTTGCGGTTCGCAATCAACGCAGGAGACATCACCCTTCAGTGCGACGGCCTGCAAAGCGTTGTATCGGTGCAACCACTGCCGGGAACCATTCGAATACATCAAGGAGATCTGAGTGGCGCGCTCCGAGTTCCACCCCCTGCGGGTAGCTGACATCGAGGCGTTGACCGACGATTCCGCGGCGATCCGCTTCGAGATCCCGATCGAGCTGGCCTCGGACTTCCGCTTTTCCCCCGGGCAGTCTTTAACCCTGCGCCGTGGGGAGGAACGGCGTTCCTATTCAATTTGCGCGCCCGCCGGCGAGTCGCCCCGCATCGGGGTCCGCGAGGTCGCCGGCGGCCTGTTCTCCGGGTGGTTGATTCGCCAGGTGCGACCCGGTGACGTCATCGATGTCCAACGGCCGGCCGGTTCATTTACACCGGATCTCACCGCTGCCGGCCATCATGTGCTCATCGCAGCCGGGTCCGGGATAACCCCCGTGCTTTCCATCGCGGCCTCGGTCCTGCGGGCCCATACGGGCTCGACCGTCACTCTGATCTACGGCAACCGGCGCAGTGATTCGGTGATGTTTCTCGAGGACGTCGCCGATCTGAAGGACTCTTTCCCGGTCCGAATGCGGTTGGTGCATGTCCTTTCCCGAGAACCGCAGGAGGTCGAGATGTTCAGCGGCCGGTTGGACGCCCAGCGGCTCCGCAGGCTGCTGCCGGCGACTATCGAAGTGGCTGACATCGACCATTTCTGGTTGTGCGGGCCGCTTGGAATGGTCACCGATGCCATCGAAGTGCTTACCGAATTGGGCGTTGCCACCCACCGCATCCATCGAGAGCTTTTCTACGTCGGCGACGAACCACCGGTTCAGATCCACCATCTGGATGCACCGGCCGGACCAGGATCGGAGGTAACGATCATCCTGGATGGACGCAACACCACGGTCACCGTGCCGCCTGACCTGCCGATCCTTGATGGTGCCCAGAAGGTCCGCCCGGATCTGCCATTTGCTTGCAAGGGCGGTGTCTGTGGGACCTGTCGAGCCCTGATCACGCACGGTGAGGTTCGAATGCGCCGCAACTTCGCGCTGGAAAAAAACGAGGTCGATGCGGGTTATGTGCTTACCTGCCAGGCACTTCCAGTGTCAGCGACGGTCACCGTTGACTTTGATTCCTGACCCGGGGGCCCCCCGACTCAACTAACCTTCGCTGCTTTCACGATCAAGTGCGAGACAATACAGCGGCGTTGATCGCGTTTGACCACCAATTTCGGCTACTGTTCCTATTTAGCCCAAAAGGGTTGCCAGATATCAATTATTTATCCGCTTTTCGTGTGGCTCGCCAGATCTGCTCTCCGCTGCTCCGATAGTTCAAGCATGCAAAGGCCGGACAATTTGACCCAGCACGTCGCCGCACCGGGGGATGAACAGGCCACGCCGGAATCAGGTCCGGACCCGATACACGCTGCGGTACCGGTGTTTTTCCTATCGGACTCGACAGGGATCAGTGCGGAGACGATGGGTAACGCCTTGTTGCTGCAGTTCCCTGGGCTGCACT
The DNA here is from genome assembly GCA_038234115.1 of Mycobacteriales bacterium. Classification (GTDB taxonomy): domain Bacteria; phylum Actinomycetota; class Actinomycetes; order Mycobacteriales; family Nakamurellaceae; genus Nakamurella. The sequence continues at coordinate 1,129 of JBBSUU010000058.1, read as the reverse complement.
TCGACAGACATCTCATTCCTTTCATCACGACCGTGGAAGAAGCGCGGCGCGTGGTGGCCATTCTGGACAAAGCGGCTGCCGGTGCCGTGGTGCCCCTGGTATTTTCCACAACCGCAGTTCCGGAGATCCGCGACGCGCTCCATGCATCGTCTTGTCCCATCATCGATTTTTTCGACCTACATATGGCGAAGGTGGAATCGCTGCTCGGGGTGACCGGCAACAGGGTCGCGGCCAGGTTGCACGGTGTCGGTGACATTCAGCGGTACAACGCGCGGATGGCCGCTGTGGAATACGCCATCGAGCATGATGACGGGCAGAGTCTACGGGCGCTGGAAAAAGCAGACGTCATCCTGATCGCCCCGTCGCGCTGCGGCAAGACGCCCACCACGATGTATCTGGCGCTACAGCATGGCCTGTTCGTGGCAAATTACCCGTTGGTCCCGGAGGACCTTGACACCACCGAGCTTCCCGGTCCGATACGGAAGCTTGGATCTCGGTGCTTCGGCATCACCACCATGCCCGCCCGGTTGACTCAGGTTCGAAACGAGCGCCGACCCAATTCGGTGTACGCCTCACTCGAACAATGCAGCTTCGAGCTGCGACGGGCCGAGGCGATGTATCAGGCACACCAGATTCCCGTTATCAATTCGGCGACCAAATCGGTGGAAGAGATGTCGACCGTCATTCTACAAGCGTTCACCAATCGAAAGCCGGCCCGTGCCAGGCGATAAGGGGAGTCCAATGTCGAACATTCCGGAATCGAGCAATGTCGGATCGAAAACTGTGAAGTGGTTTTCCGAAATTGGACTGGCCGACCTGGACCAGGTTGGCGGCAAGAATTCGTCGTTGGGGGAGATGATCGGAAACCTTGCCGACCTCGGTGTCAGGGTTCCGGGCGGTTTCGCCACCACCGCTGATGCCTATCGCAGATTCATCAACCAATCCGGGCTCAAAGACACCATCACCGCCGAACTTGCCGTCCTGGATACCGATGATGTCCAACAGTTGGCACAAGTGGGCCGGCGGATCCGGACGGCGGTGATCGAGCAACCGTTCCCCGCCGATCTGGAGGCCGATATCCGAGCGGCTTACCGAGAACTGGTGGGAGAGAGCGCTGACGATGCGGCGG
>JBBSUU010000057.1:0-10160 GCA_038234115.1 Mycobacteriales bacterium | reverse complement strand
GATCCCGGCGACGTCGGTCAGCGCGTTTCGCATTTCGGTCATGCCGATTCCCGGGCCAGGAAGTGAGCGGCCGCCAGTGCGTAAACCTTCGCGCAGGTGATGATTTGTTCGACCTCCACAAATTCATCCACCTGATGTGCGATCCATTTGCCACCCGGTCCGTAGACGACTGTGTCCAGGCCCGCGTCCCGGGTCAAGATCGTCCCATCCGTGGTTCCCGGAACGCCGCCATAGACGGGAGCCGCGCCGGTGACCTCCCGGTGGGCGAAGGTCAACGCTGCCACCACCGGCGCCAATTCATCGATCTGAACCGGTGGTCGATCATCGAGTACCTCTATCTTTGCCTGCAGGGAGCTTTCGGCGGCGATCTGCTCGGCCAGCATGGTGATCAGAGTGATCAACCCGGTGTGCTCGATACCCGGGATCGTCCGGATATCCAGATGCAACGCTGCCACGGCCGGAATCACGTTTCCCTGGGCCTGATCGCCGGCTTCGAGCACGGTGGGGGTGAGGTAGAAATCGCCCAGGGTGGGATGCGCCCCGAACCGGGCGGTCAACTGTTCTTGCAACTCCCCCAATCCGAGCAACAGTGGGCCGAGGGCCAAAATCGGGTTTTTACCCTGATGCGGCATCGCACCGTGAGCCATGGTGCCAACAAGTTCGATGCGGATCCGGAGGGCACCCTTGCTGCTGATACAGATCTCGCCCTCCTCAGGCTCGCACACTATGACTCCGTCGATTCCGACTGCTAAGTCGGAAGAGGCAAAATGCTTGGCCCCCAACATCATTCCCTCCTCGTCAGCCAAAACGCCGACCAGGATTCGGCCATCGAATCCAGCCTGTTCGACGGCACGGGCAGCCCAGATCATTGCAGCCACACCACTTTTCATATCGGCCGAGCCGCGCCCCCGTAGTTTTCCATCTACGATGTCACCGGCGTAGGGGTCAAAGGACCAGCCGGCGGGATCACCTTCGGTAACAACGTCGGAGTGTCCCTCGAACATCAGGGTGGGCCCGGGGCCGCGTCCGGCGACCATCCCGACCACGTTGGGTCGTCCCGGCGCCACCTCGGTAACCTGGACCTCCCAGCCGAACGACTTCATCAAAGCGGCCACCAGATCAGCTACCGGCTGTTCGGCCGCGCCGCCATCATTAACGCTGCGAAGGCGAACCAAATCGGTGGTCAACGCAACCGCTGCTTCGGTATTGAGGTATTCCAGACATTTGAGATGCGGATTCGCGGCGGCGCTCACTTCAGACATCATTCGATCTTGCCTCACTCGTTCTCCGGTGCGGGCACCGAGGCACTGCGGCGTTGCCTGGCCATCGCCAGGCCGTTCTCCAGGGTCGGCACCGCGGCCAAGAGTTCGCGGGTGTACTGCTGCTGCGGGCGGCGGTAGATATCTTCGGTCAGCCCCTGCTCCACGACTTTGCCCCGGTGCAGGACCGCAACCCGATCACACACCCGCCTGATCACCGAAAGGTCGTGGGAGACAAAGATCATGGTGAAATCCTCGGAAGCGGCCAGTTCGTCCAACAGATCCAGAATCTGGGCCCGGATGGTGACGTCCAGCGCCGACACCGCCTCGTCCGCGAGCAGGATTGCCGGCCGTGGTGCGATGGCACGCGCAATGGAGATCCGTTGTCGCTGACCACCGGAGAATTGATGGGGATACCGGCGCAGTACGTCAGCGGTCATTCCCACCTGCTCCAGGACCTCTACCACTCGATCGTGGGCATTGGTGGCACCCTGAACCTGGAGTGGCTCGGCGACGATGTCCTGTATCCGCATCCGTGGGTTGAGCGAACCCATCGGATCCTGAAAGACGAGTTGTAGCCGTTCCCGCAGCGGGCGCAGGTGTTTGTCGGAAAGTGTGCTGATGTCATTGCCGTCGATCACCACGCGGCCGCTGGTGGGCCGGTCCAGAGCCGCAATCAGCCGGACCAACGTGGTCTTGCCGGAACCGGACTCGCCGACGATCCCGAACCGGGACCGACGGGGCACCCTGATGTTCACCCCGACCAGGGCATCCACCACCGGAGGCGTAGCGAACAGGGACTGCCGCGGCCTTTTGAATTGACGGGAGACATCCTCTATCAGCACCGCATCCGGTGTTACCTCGATGCTCATGCGCCAACCCCGCCGGTGAGTTCGGTATCGCGAAGCAGCGACTTGGTGTGATGATGCTGCGGATCGGTCAGGACGGTCAGAACGTCCCCAGATTCCACCACCGATCCCTCGTACATCACCAGAACTCGGTCGCAGACCTGGGCAACCACGGCCAGATCATGGGAGATGAAGAGCAGTGCGGCGCCCTCATCGCTGACCCGCTCATTGATCAGCGCCAACACTTTTGCCTGGACCGTGACATCCAGTGCCGTGGTCGGCTCATCACAGATCAGCAGGTCCGGTCGATTTGCCAACGCAATCGCCAGCACAACGCGCTGCCGCTGACCACCGGAAAGCTGATGCGGATAGGCCTTGGCAATACGTTCCGGGTCAGGCAGCCCAGTGCTCTCGAGCAGTTCAACGGCCAAGCGCCTGGCCGCCGCGCGCCGGTGCTTCTTGTGGTGCCACATGACCTCGGCCACCTGGGCACCGATGCGCATCGTCGGATTCAGCGCGGTCATCGGCTCCTGGAACACCATGCCGGTGCGCAAACCGCGGATCTTGGCGATCACGGACTCTCGGGCACCGACCAGTTCGCCGGCCACCCTGGACATCCGGATGGAACCGGACGCTGTCAAGCCGCCGGACAACAGGCCGGCGATTGCCATGCAGGTGAGGGTCTTTCCGGATCCGCTGGCGCCGATGATCCCCACGCGCTCCCCCGGGAGCAGGGTGAGATCGACACCGTGCACCAACTCGATGCCGACCGCGGAGATCCGTAGATCGGTGACCCGAAGTACCGGTTCATCATCGGCCTTGCTCAACGGCGTGCTCGATGTAGTCATCGTGAACCCGCCATCCGCGGGTCGTACCGGTCTCGCAGGCCGTCTCCCAGCAAATTGAAACCGAGTACGGCCAGCGCAATCGCCACTCCGGGCCACACCGAGACCAGCGGATCGGTGGTCATGGTGGATTGACCTTCGTACAGCATTCGGCCCCAGGACGACACGCTGGGCGGCGCCCCGAGTCCGAGGAAGGAGAGTGCGGCCTCGGCCAGGATCGCGATGGCGTAGGCAGAGGATGCCTGGACGATGACCAGGCCGGCAACGTTGGGCAGGACGTGCCGAACCGCAATAGCCGGGCCGCGGCGGCCGGCCACCCGGGCTGCCTTCACGTAGTCGGTGCTCATCACTTGCAGGGTGCCGGATCTGATCACCCGGATGAATCCCGGAATCGAGGCCACCCCAATGGCGATCATCGCGGTGGTGATCGACCCGCCGTATTTTGCGGCCAGGATGAGCGCAATCAGCAGCGCTGGGAAAGCCAACAGAATGTCGTTGGTCCGCATGATGAATTCGGAAGCGCCGGGCCGAACCATCCCGGCCAGAATCCCGAGTGGTGTTCCGATGATGGCGGCGATGCCGACCGCGACAATGCCGACGTACAGGGTGGTTCGTGCACCGAGCATCAGACGAGTGGCGATATCACGACCGGTTCGGTCGGTACCGAGCCAGTGCCCCCCGGTGAACGGGCCGACACTGCGGTTCTTCAGGTCGGTATAGATCGGGGTGAAGGGGGTCCAGAAGAATGACACCAGGGCCATCAGCACGATGAACAGCACTACCACCAGGCCGAAAATCACCAGCGGGCTCAGCGGTCGTCTTTTCGGTTTCGGGGGCGTTCGGGTGGCCGGTGCGCTCATCTGCCCGCCCCCTGTCGCAGCCGGGGGTCGATCACGTTGTAGAGAACATCCACCAGGAAGGAGATCATGAGGGCGGCAACCACCAGTGTGAGCACCATTCCTTGCACGGTCAGCAGGTCCTGCCCCTGCGCCGCGTCGGCCAACCCCTTCCCGATCCCGGGGATGGTAAAAATGCGTTCGATGATGACCGCGCCGACCAGTACCGTCACCAACTGCACACCGATCACCGTCAGGACCGGAATCGATGCATTACGCAACCCATGTCGGCGCAGCGCCTGTAATGGCGTCAGACCTTTTGCTCTGGCGGTTCGCAGATAGTCCTGTCCAAGCTCGTCGAGCACCGCACTGCGGACGTAACGGGCCAGGACCGCACCCTGGACCAGTCCGAGGGAGAGCCACGGCAAGATCATGTGCCGCAGGAATTCCGCCGGATCGGAGGCCGGCACCACATAGCCGTTGGCCGGTAGCCAACGCAATCGGACGGCAAAGACGAGCACCAGGAGCAGGGCGGCCACAAATGCCGGGATGGCGATACCGATCTGCGAAATCGCGGCCAGGATATTGCCGGACACTTTTCCGTGGCGCAGCGCGCTGGCCATCCCCAGGGGCAGCGCCACCACCAACGCCACCACAATTGCACCCAACACCAACCACAGCGTGACACTGAGTTGGTCAAAGATTTGCGGTCCGATCGCGCGCCGGCTGATGTAGGAGACACCGAAGTCGCCGGTCGCGGCGTGCGTGATCCACTCCCAGTACTGCACAATCAACGGCCGCTTCAATCCCATCTGGGTGCAGAGAGCCTGGACGGATTCCTCCGTGCCCCCAATACCGAGAGCGCTACGCGCGGGTCCACAATCGGAATCGATGATCCAGAAGATCAGGAACGAGGCAACGGCGGTGCTGATCAAAAAAATCAGACACCGCCGGAGCAGTTGCCAGGCCATTGCTGAGCGTCGTTATCCGGTATCCGGCTTCGTCAGCCGACCGCGAGGGTGGAAAAGTTGAAGGACTCGCCGATTGCATTCTGCGGGATCCCGGTGATATTGGCATCGGCGATGATCAGGTTGGGGAACGACCACAGCCAGACCGAGGCCGCATCTTCGGCGATGAGTTTGAGCGCCGCCTGCATATCGGAGATCTGCTGTTCCGGGGTGCCCGCATCGGCCGATTTGAACAACTCCTGGACCTTCGGGTTGTTGTACCGCGGGTAGTAATCGGGATTGCCGAATAATGCCGCCGCGTCCCTGGGTTCGACGTGGTTGATGATCGTCATGTCGTAGTCGGCCTGTTTGAATACCTGATCGAGCCAGGTCGGGAAGTCGACACTGGAGTCGGTAACAGTGATCCCGACATCTGCCAGTTGCGAGATGATGAGGGGCGCTGCAGCGGTGGCATACGGAACCGGGGGCAGGGTGAGCCTGATCGTCGGTGTTGGATTCGCGGTTTCGGCCAACAGTGCCTTCGCCTTCTCCGGATCGAACGGATAGGCGTCTTCATCGAAGAACCAGGGGTCGGTCGGGGCCTCCTGGGTTCCGATCAGACTGCCGTAGCCGCTCCAGGCGACATCGAGAATGGCCTTTCGATCCAGCGCGTAGGAGATCGCCTGCCGAACCTTGGGATCAGCCGTTGGCCCGGTCTGGTTATTGAGCGTCAGCAGAACCTCGCCATTGGTGCTGCCCTGGATTGTCTGATACTTGGGATCACTGAACTGACTGATGGCTTCCGGGGTCTGCAGGGTGGAAATGATGTTGATCCCGCCGGTGAGCAGCGCATTGTTCATCGCATTCGCATCCTGGAAGTACCGCAGGGTAATCGTTTTCACCGGTGCGGCGCTGCCCCAGTAGTCGGCATTTCGTTCCAGCACGATGTTGTCCCCCGGCACCCGTGATTTGAAGACGTACGGACCGGTACCCACCGGCGCATTGGCCAGATCATCGACGCCCGTCGGTGAGAACATGGCACCGATCCGGGTGGTCATCGCGTACAGCCAGGAGTTGGACGGTGCCGACAGGGTGACCTTGAGTTCGGTGTCCGAGACCGCCTCGGCAGTCTTGACCACGTCCATCCCCGCCTTGACCGAAGGCAACCAGGTGGACTTCACCCGGTCAATGGAAAAGACAGCGGCTTCGGCATTGAAGGCATCACCGTTGGAGAACTTCACGCCCTCGTTCAAGGTGAAGGTGTAGACCGTGCCGTCCGCCGACACGTCCCAACTCTTGGCCAATAGCGGCACAATCTTGCCGGTGTCGTCCTGTTTGACCAAGCCCTCGTAGACGTTGAGCAGTAAAGCCTGTGGTGCTTGCGCGCCGTCGACCTGAGTGAAGTCCAGACTGGTCGGTTCGAGCACGAACCCAACGGTCAAAGCGCCATCGCCGGCCGGGGCGTTGCCCGATACGGTGGCCGTCTCCGAAGCCGAACCAGCCGAGGATGCAGCCGATCCCGCCGTGGTGGTTGCGGCGGCCGAGGAAGAGCCGGAAGTGTTACCGGCACTGGTGGCAGCGGCGCTCGAGGTTTCGGCTGTGGTGGAGCCGGCACTGCAGCCGGCGACTACGAGGGCGGCACAAAGCGAGGCAGCAAGCGCTGCGAGTCCAGATGATTTCATTGACGGCCTCCAAGGCACGGTGGGACTGGAGAAAATGGGCGTCGCGATAACAAACCGCCGAACTCCAACTGGCGGCGGTACAACAGCTGGGGCGAGCCGGCTCGGCCGGCTCGCCGCAGCGATCTAGGACCGAGGCAACTCAGCGCCGATCGTCGTTGAACGGCGGCTTCTGCTCGGGGAACTTCGGGGCGTAGGACGGCGGGAAGTTCTGCCCCTGGTACGGCTGGCCGTATCCGGCGCCCTGTTGGTTGGGTCCCTGCTGGTACTGCTGCTCTGAGCCTTGCTGGCCTGCTCCCTGCTGATTCGGTCCGCTGCCGGTGGCCTGCGGAAAACGCTGACCGGGTTGTGACGTAGCGATTGGACCGGATCCGGCAAGCGGATTGGGGATCGACACTGCGGGCACCGACGGTAACTCCGGAGCCCTGGCCGCCTGCGCAAGTTCCTGGGCCATGTGCCGGGCCGCGGCCCGGTCAGCAGCGGCCAGCATTTCACTGGTGTCACCACCGAACCAGTCCTTGACATCTTCGTCGATCTCGCCGGCCGGTCGGCTCGGCTCATCGTCGTCGGTCTTGGTTGCTTCGTACCGGAAGACTCCGTCATCACCCTTCGTACCGAGCATCTTGGCGAACTGCTCGAGCGCCTTGTCGAATCCGCTCGGGATCATCCAGACCTTGTTCGAGTCTCCCTGAGCGAGCTGCGGCAGCGTCTGAAGGTACTGGTAGGCAAGCAGTTCCGGAGTCGGCTTACCGGCCTTGACCGCCGCGAACACCTTCTCGATGGCTTTGGCCTGACCCTGCGCCTGCAGATACCGAGCGGCTCGTTCACCCTGCGCCCGCAGGATCGCTGACTGGCGTTCGCCTTCTGCAGCCAGGATGACCGACTGCTTCTGGCCCTCCGCGGTGAGAACGGCCGCCTGCTTCTGCCCTTCGGCGGTGGTGATGGAGGCGGACCGCTGACCCTCGGCCGTGAGGATGATGGCTCGTTTGTCCCGGTCGGCGCGCATCTGCTTCTCCATCGAGTCCTGGATTGACATCGGCGGATCGATCGCCTTGAGTTCCACTCGTGCCACCCGGATCCCCCACTTACCAGTGGCTTCGTCCAGTACGCCGCGGAGTTGCCCGTTGATCGCATCCCGCGATGTCAAGGTTTGTTCCAGGTTCATCCCACCCACCACGTTACGAAGCGTGGTGGTGGTGAGTTGCTCGACCGCGACGATGTAGTTGGCGATTTCATACACCGCCGCACGCGGTTCGTTGACCTGGAAATACACGACGGTATCGATGGAAACCGTCAGGTTGTCCTGGGTGATCACCGGCTGCGGCGGGAACGACACGACCTGTTCACGCATGTCGATCCGTGCGCGGATCCGATCCAGGAATGGAATCAACCACACGAGACCCGCATAGCTGGTTTTGTTGTACCGGCCCAATCTTTCGATGACCGCGGCCTGGGCCTGCGGGATCACCTTGACCGAGCGGACAACGATAACAATGGCTAGCACCACCAGAACGATGGCAACAATGGCAATGGGTTCCACGGTTTAAGACCCCCAAATCACGACCGCGGTGGCCCCGCGGACTTCGACAACGGTAACCGGGGTGCCTGGCGGTAGCGCACGGTGCCCCTCGACTCCGGACGCGGTCCAGATCTCGCCCCCGATCTTGACTTGCCCACCATTGGAATCAACGGTGGAGATAACGGTGGCTTTGGAGCCGATAATGGCCTCGACGCCCGACTTGATCTGGGCCGGTGCGTGGAAGCGACGAAGCAGGGCGGGTCTGGCCCCGATCACCAGAGCGACCGAGCTGATGGCAAAAAGAATGAGCTGAATCCACAGGATCGGCACAAAAACTGCAACACCCGCCGTGATCAGCGCGCCAGAACCCAACATCAACAGGACGAACTCTCCGCCGAGGGCTTCGGCGATCGTCAACAGCACGGCTCCACTGAGCCAAATCCAGGCAGGCATATTTTCATCCTGCCAGAGCTTGCGACGCCGCACCCGGTTCGCCGGGCCGGCGCCCCGCACCGTGACCAGAAGGTGATCCGGCCGAGGCGGATAAGCCGGTTATTCGGGAACTTCGGTCACAAAATCGATCAGAGTTTCCACTGCGGTGATGAGCGGGGTCTGCAAGTCCTTGAAGGTCCGTACCGATCCGTTCACCCGACCCCACATGGTCTGCGGGTCGCAGACACCCAGTGCGCGGCACACACCTGTCTTCCAGTCCACTCCCCGCGGCACCTGTGGCCACTCCCTGATCCGGACAACTTCGGGTCTGACGGCCTGCCAGATGTCGATATATGGGTGACCGGTGATCAGCACGTGTTCCGAACCCGGCAGTGCCCGAATCTGGGCGGCGATCCTGGACTCTTTCGAGCCGGTCACCAAGTGATCGGCCAGCACACCCACCCGACGCCCGGGTCCGGGCTTGAATTCGGCGAGATCGGCCATCAGGTTGTCCAGACCACTGATCGGCTCCACGACGATGCCCTCGACCCGAAGGTCATGTCCCCAGACACGCTCGACCAGTGCGGCATCATGCACGCCCTCTACCCAAATGCGGGCCGCCCTGGCCGTTCGGGCGCGAAGGCCTGCCACCCGGACCGAGCCGGACGCCGATTGGGTCGGCATCTGCGCTGGTTTTACCTTGGGTCGGATCAGCGTGACCGGCTCGCCATCGATCAGAAACGCGCCCACCTCGAGGGGGAAAGTCCGCGTTTTCCCACGAAAATCTTCCAGGGTGACGGTATTGCTGGTCACATCGACCACGGCGCCACAGAAGGTTGTCAACGGATCCTCGGCCACCACATCCGGGGTGGCCTCAACCTCGGGAATCACTTTTTTTTTCGGCTTGGCGGCCAGTACGTCCAGGCCGTAGGGATCAGAGTTGAAGTTCATTTCGCGCGCATTCACAATGCATTACCGTAAGCGTTCCCGCTCCGATGATCACGTACCGTTGCCGTCATGTCTGCGATACGTACTGCCACCATTCTCACGGTGTGGGGTGCCGGGTTTCGCGCGGGAACTGTCAGCGCCGACGAATTGCTCTTGCAGCTGGCCGACACCGGATTCACCGCGGGGGTCCGAGCCGACAATTCCGATGTTGCAGATCGCACCGGTTTGCCGGGTCCAGGGTCTGCCGGCTCGGGATCAATCGGACTGCTCAGCCTGCTTCGGGAGGGTGGTGCACCGGCGCTGATACTTCCGGTGGCCGGTGACCTCCGGGGTCTGCCGCCGGGTTCGCCGGCCATGGTGCCGGCTCTGGACGCCGGCGGCGCCGTGATTCTGCCCGATTCCGATCTGGTGATCGTGCCCAGCGATGGCGTCTGGCGGGTACATGGCATCGGTGGCTCGACCGCCGAATCGCCGCTGGGCGCTGCCGGGAACCGAACGGGAACTCTCGGATCTGGAACTTACGGAACTCTTCATGACTATGCCCCGTCGATACTGGAAGCCGAACTCGCGCTGGACGAAGCTATTCGGTCGGCCACCAAGCGACTGATGGCCCTGGATATTGCCAGGGACAGCGATCGGGTCCGCGATCAGATTGCCGATCAGATGCGAGCCGGCACCATCCCACTACCGCTTGGAACTCACCGCAGCACCTCGGCACTGCTGGCGAAAGTTGTTTCGCTGCAGGCACTTTTGGCAGTTGCCGCGCACTATCGCACTGGCGCCGCATCCCGCTACGAACTCGGGGCGGTGGACGATGCGCTCCGTCCGTTGGCGGCGGCCGTCAGGT